>NZ_JAQOSR010000064.1:0-44321 GCF_046718885.1 Bradyrhizobium sp. UFLA01-814
CCATGGTCGTCGGCAGCGTCAGATGTGTATAAGAGACAGGTCCAGATGCTGGACCAGACCGCGCTGGTCTCGCACTGGAAGGCCAAGGGCCTCGATTTCTCCAAGCTGTTCGTGCGGCAGAAGGAGGAGAAGGGCCAGACGATCTATCACTCGGAAAGCCAGAACCACCATCTGGAAGCCGTGCTCGACCGCCGGCTGATCGGGAAGGCGCAGGCCGCGCTCGATCGCGGCGCCCCGGTCAAGATCGAGGAAGAGATCAACAACACCGACCGTTCCGCCGGCGCGATGCTGTCGGGCGCGGTGGCCAAGATCTACGGCCATGCCGGCCTGCCGCTCGACACCATCCATGTCGGCCTGAAGGGCACGGCGGGACAGGCGTTCGGCGCCTGGCTCGCCAAGGGCGTCACCTTCGACCTCGAGGGTGAAGGCAACGACTATGTCGGCAAGGGCCTCTCGGGCGGCTGCATCATCGTCAAGCCGCCGAAGATCTCCGGCATCGTGCCGGAGGAGTCGATCATCGTCGGCAACACCGTGATGTACGGCGCGATCGCGGGCGAGTGCTACTTCCGCGGCATCGCCGGCGAGCGCTTCGCGGTGCGCAACTCCGGCGCAGTCGCGGTCGTCGAAGGCGCCGGCGATCATTGCTGCGAATACATGACCGGCGGCATCGTCGTGGTGCTCGGCAAGACCGGGCGCAACTTCGCGGCCGGCATGTCCGGCGGCATCGCCTATGTGCTGGACGAGACCGGCGACTTCGACAAGCTCTGCAATCTTTCGATGGTCGAGCTCGAGCCGGTGCTGTCGGAGGAGATGATCAACGCCGACACCTACCACCACTCCGGCGATCTCGAGGCGCATGGTCGGGTCGACGTGTTCCAGAACCTGCTCGAGTCCGACGTGGAGCGGCTGCACGTCCTGATCACGCGTCACGCCAAGCTGACGGGTTCGAAGAAGGCGGCGGAGATCCTCGCGGACTGGAAGAGCTGGCTGCTGAAATTCCGCAAGGTGATGCCGGTCGAGTACCGCCGCGCGCTGAAGGAAATGAAGGCGAACGCCGACGCCGAGCCGAAGATCGCGATCGGCGCGTAAGCCTGAAAGACCCTCATGGTGAGGAGGCGCGCAGCGCCGTCTCGAACCATGAGGCCGCCACACGGGCCTCCATCCTTCGAGACGCGGCGCACGCGCCGCTCCTCAGGATGAGGGTCAAACAGAACAGACGAACACATGATGCAGGGGCATCGGGTTTCAATGGGCAAGATCACAGGTTTTCTCGAGATCGAGCGGCATGACCGCAAGTACGAGCCGGTCGCCGATCGACTCAAGAACTTCAGGGAATTCGTCATTCCGCTGAGCGAGAAGGACACGCGCGACCAGGCTGCGCGCTGCATGAATTGCGGCATCCCCTATTGCCACGGCACCGGCTCGACCGCGCCGGGCACGCCGGGCTGCCCGGTCAACAACCAGATCCCCGATTTCAACGACCTCGTCTATCAGGGCAACTGGGAAGAGGCCTCGCGCAACCTGCACTCGACCAACAATTTCCCCGAATTCACCGGCCGCATCTGCCCGGCGCCGTGCGAGGCGTCCTGCACGCTCAACATCGACGACAACCCGGTCACCATCAAGACCATCGAATGCGCGATCGTCGACCGCGCCTGGGACAATGGCTGGCTGAAGCCGGAGATCGCAGCCGTTAAGACCGGCAAGAAGGTCGCCGTGATCGGCTCGGGTCCCGCCGGCATGGCCGCCGCGCAGCAGCTCGCGCGCGCCGGCCACGAGGTGCATGTCTACGAGAAGTTCGCCAAGGCCGGCGGCCTGCTGCGCTATGGCATTCCCGACTTCAAGATGGAGAAGGGCATCATCGACCGCCGCGTGGCACAGATGGAAGCCGAGGGCGTGACCTTCCACTACGGCAAGGCCGTCGGCGGCTCGACGCCAGGTGCGATCGACCCGCAGGAGCTCGCCAAGCAGTATGACGCCGTGGCGCTGACCGGCGGCGCGGAAGCCCCGCGCGACCTGCCGATCCCCGGCCGCGAGCTTTCCGGCATCCACTTCGCGATGGACTTCCTGCCGCAGCAGAACCGCCGCGTCTCCGGCGAGCCGCTGAACGGCGCCGCCGACATCCTTGCCGGCGGCAAGCATGTCGTCGTGATCGGCGGTGGCGACACCGGCTCGGACTGCATCGGCACCTCGTTCCGGCAAGGCGCAAAGTCGGTGACCCAGCTCGAGATCATGCCGGCGCCGCCCGAGCACGAGAACAAGGGCGTGACCTGGCCGAACTGGCCGCTGAAGATGCGCACGTCCTCGAGCCAGGCCGAAGGCGCGGTGCGCGAATTCGCCGTGCTGACGACGAAGTTCGAAGGCGTCGACGGCAAGGTGACGAAACTGCATTGCGTCAAGGTCGACGACAAGTTCAAGCCGCTGCCCGGCACCGAGTTCACGCTCGACGCCGAGCTCGTGCTGCTGGCGATGGGCTTCGTCCATCCGGTGCACGAGGGCCTGCTCAAGACGCTGGGCGTCGAGCTCGACCAGCGCGGCAACGTCCGCGCCTCCCTGCACGACTACCAGACCTCGCGCGCGAAGATCTTCTCCGCCGGCGACATGCGCCGCGGCCAGTCGCTCGTGGTCTGGGCAATCCGCGAAGGCCGCCAGTGCGCGCGCTCGATCGACACCTTCCTGATGGGGAAGACGGATCTGCCGGGGTAATCGCCCCGGCCGTTTCGCCGAACTGCATCTAACAAAGTCAGCTGTCATCGCCCGCGAAAGCGGGCGATCCAGTATTCCAGAGACGCCAGAGATCGAACGGAGAAGCCGCAGCGTACTGGATGCCCGCATGCGCGGGCATGACGAGCTATCGCAGCGGAACGTGAATGCCTCGTCGGCTCAGTTCTGCACCCGCACGCCCAGCATCACGACCGTGGACGCCGAGCTCTGCCCGGCCAAATTCGAATCCAGCCAGTCGCGGCGCACGGTGCCCTTGATCCAGAGGCTGCGGGTCATCTTGTAGATCAGGTCGGCGGACACCGAGTAGATCGTGTCGTTGCGGTTGTCGCCCTGGTAATCGAGCGTGCCGTAGGTGAACTTGCCGATGCCGGTCAGCCAGCGGCGGAAGTCGTGGTCGACCTCGACGGTGTAGGTGCGCGACAGCACGCCCGAGGTGCCGGGCAGCGTGGTCTCGCCGATCTGGGTGTCGGAATAGAATTTTGCGGTGGTCAGCGGCGTCGCGGTCCAGGTCAGCGAGGCGGTGGTGAGCAGGCCTTCGAGACGGTTGAGCCGCGTGTCGGCGTAATCGCGCATCGCGTAGCCGATCGAGACCTCGCCGAACAGCAGCCGCGTGAACTCGAACGAGGTGCCTGCCTTGACGTAGCCGCCCGAGGAGTTGCGCGCGTAACCATTGCGGTCGAGATAGAGATCGTGGAAGCGGCTGTCGCCCTGCACTTCGACGAACGGCTTCACCGCCGGATTGAGCTCGTAGCTCACCCGGCCGACGCCACCATATTGCGTGAAGTTGCGATCGTCGTTCGACGACGAGGTGCCGTCGGTGAGCTTCGACCATTGGTAATCGGTGCGGTCGACGGTGGCGCCGAGCGAGACCTGCATGCGGTTGAAATTCTGGTCGATACCGAAGGTGCCGCCGACGGTGGTGTAGATCGGATATCTGGCGAGGCCGGCCTGCACGTTCGGGCTGCCGGGATTGTCGGTCGAGACCAGCAGGCGGGCCTGCCCCAGGAGATGCGTGTCTCTTGAGACGTCGAGCCGGCCGTCGATATGACCAATGAAGTTCGGACGGTCGATGTCGAGCGGCGCCGACAGCGGCGTGCCGTCGGCATTCGGCGTCAGCCCGGAGCCATAGCCGGTGAAGGAGCCGCGCAAATCCGCGACGACGGCGTGACGCTCCCAGTCGGAGACCGCGAGGAATTCCGGCGCGACCATGTAAAACGCCTTGCCCTGCGGCGAGTAGAGCCGGCCCGGATTGGTGTCGTAGCCCGCCATCACCTCGACCGCGGTCTTGACCATGAACGAGCCGGCGTAGTCGCCGACCGCGCCGAACGGATCGTCGTCGATCTTGAGCCGCTTGCGCGGCGGCTGGCCGACGATGGTGCCGGCCATCGACGGCGGCAGCGGCGTCTTGTTGGCGGTCTCCGAGGGCGGGATCGACAGCCGCAGCTGCCCCGTGGCGTTCAACGGCGCCGGCGTCGGCTGCGGCGAGCCGGGTCCGGCCGGCGGCTTCGGCTTGGCCTGGCCCGGGTAGTATTTCGGCTTCTGGCGTTTGCGGTTGAGCGAGTCATAGCCCGACGTCGAGGCGCCGTTCGCTGCGGGGAGCCCGTAGGTCGGGACCTGCCCGATCCGCGTCGTCGTTGTCGATGTCGATGTCGATGAAGACGAGGAGGAACGGCGATCGCGATCGGCGTCGGGCAGCTTCAGGCCGTTCAGCGGATCCATGGCGTCGGCCGTGGTCCGGCGCAGCGGCGAATCCTGGGTGATCACCTGGCTCTGGCGATTAGGGCTAAAGAGATCGGGCGTCACGGTCTGAGCCTCGGCGAGCCCGGCGGTCACGGTCAACGCCAGAACAGTCACGGCAGGACATGGCAAAACCGCGCGGACAACGCATCCACGCCGGTCTGGGCCGCTTGCTGGCCGCCGCAACACGATGGAAATACTCCAACGAATTCATATACTTGTCGGACGCACTCCACCGGGCGGCGGAAAACGTCGTTAATGGAGTTAAAACAATTATGGTTAATGAGCCGTTGAGGATCGGCCGCCGCGCGTCGCATCGCGGAATCGAACGTGCTAAGGGAGACGCCCGGGTGCAAAACCCTCCCCCTGGAATCCGAAATGGCCAAACCGAAACCGCTGATGACCAAATCATCCGGCCCCGATGACGGCGCCGTTCAATCGGCGCTCCGCACCCTCGATGCCGAAGCAAGCGGCGTCGCAGCCCTTTCCGCAGCACTGAAGTCCGACCTCGGCGCGCCGTTCGCGGCCGCGGCGGAGCTGATCGGCAACGCCAAAGGACGGCTGATCGTCACCGGGCTCGGCAAGTCCGGCCATATCGGGCGCAAGATCGCCGCGACTTTTGCCTCGACCGGCACGCCGGCGTTCTTCGTGCACGCCGCCGAAGCGAGCCATGGCGACCTCGGCATGATCACGATCGATGACGTGATCCTGGCGCTGTCATGGTCCGGCGAGCAGCCGGAGATGCGCAACCTGATCGCCTATGCCGCGCGCTTCGGCATTCCGCTGATCGCGATGACGGCCGACAAGGATTCGACGCTGAGCAAGGCCGCCGACGTGCAGCTGACGCTGCCGAAGGCCCGCGAGGCCTGCCCGCACAATCTGGCGCCGACCACGTCCTCGCTGATGATGCTGGCGCTCGGCGATGCGCTGGCGATCGCGCTGCTCGAGGGCCGCGGCTTCACCTCGACCGATTTCAGCGTGCTGCATCCGGGCGGCAAGCTCGGCGCGCTCCTGAAATATGCCCGCGACCTCATGCATGGCGGCGACGCGGTGCCGCTCAAGCCGCTCGGCACCAAGATGTCCGATGCGCTGGTCGAGATGACCTCGAAGGGCTTTGGCTGCGTCGGCATCGTCGACCGCCACGGCCATCTCGTCGGCATCGTCACCGACGGCGATCTGCGCCGGCAGCTGCGCCGCCCCGACCTTTTGATGGTGTCGGTCGAGGAGGTCATGACCAAAACGCCGAAGACGATCAGCCGCGACACGCTGGCCGGCGAAGCGCTGGAGCTGCTCAACGCCTCGAAGATCACGACCCTGATCGTGACCGACGCAAAGAAGCCGGTCGGCATCATCCATCTGCACGACCTGCTGCGGGCGGGCGTGGCTTAATTTCGCTCTGTCATTCCGGGGCGCGCCTCTTGGCGCGAGCCCGGAATGACAGCGGTTACTTCGGAAATCTTGCCGCGGTCGCCTCCAGCGGCAGGGCCAGCGCGTTGGCGAGGTAGGAGACCGTGCGGTAGAAGCCGCACAGCAGGATGATCTCCAGGATCTGGTCCTCATCGTAATGCGCCGACAGCGCCGCGAATTCCTCGTCGCTCAATGTCGCCCGCGCATGCAGCGCGTCGACCGCCGCGATCATCGCCTGTTCGGCCGGCGACCAGCAGTCGGCATCGGCCGCACCGCGCACGGTGGCGTGGACCTGCTGCTCCGTCAGTTCGGCGGCCGCGCCGAACGCCGCGACATGGACGCCCCATTCATATTCGCATTCATTGAGCGCGCAGGTGCGGTCGATCACGATCTCCCGCTCCCGCAAGGAGAGCGGTCCGCGATCCAGCAGGCCGCCGCCGCGAAACTTCTCCCAGGCGCGCGGATGGCCGGCCATCACGCGGAACAGCACCAGCGGCGGCTTGCCGCGCATGATGCGGTCGAAATGCTGTTGAACGTCCGCCGGATAGGGCGGATCGAGCGGCGCGAGGCGTGACATGGCCAGATCCCGTTGCTACATTTAATGTAGCAATACGCTACAATATCTGTAGCGACCCGCAAGAGGGATTCGAAAGGAATTCGCGACATGTCGAAGCAGGGCCCAGTGACAAGATCCGCCGTCCGCGGCTCGCGGACCGGCCGCCCGATCATGGCGCTGCTCGATCTCTTGGGACGGCGCTGGACCTTGCGCATCATCTGGGAGCTGCGGGAGGGCGCGCTGACCTCGCGCGCGCTGCGCACCGCGTGCGACGAGGCCTCGCCGACCATCCTGCAGACGCGATTGACCGAGCTGCGCGAGGCCGGCTTCGTCGAGCTGACGGAGGATGGTTACGGCCTCACCGCGCTCGGGCGGGAGCTGTTCCAGACCTTCACGCCGCTCCATCGTTTCGCCGAGCGCTGGAGCAAGCGGGGCGGCAGCAAGACCTCGGCGACCGTTAGTGTGTAGCCCGCATGAGCGGAGCGATATGCGGGACCGGTCTCCCCGGGTATCGCGGAGCCTGTCATCGGGCGCGCATTCGCGCGACCCGTTGGCTCACCCGGGCTACGGATTACTCGTCCGAAGCAGCATTCGACGCTCGGGCCAAGTCGTCGTCGATGGCTCAGGTCAAACTAAGCGATCGCCACCGTCAAGCTCGCGCCGTCGGCGCGGACCACCTTCACCCGGCTGCCGGCCGGCGCATCGGGGCCGGCGACGCGCCACACCGTGTCATCGATCCGCACCGTGCCAGATCCGTCGATGATCGGCTTCTCCAGCGTGAATTCGCGGCCGACCAGGGCTTCGTTGCGGCGGTTGAGGAACGGGTTGGTCTTGCTCGCCGCCGTCGCGCCCTTGGCAAAATGCCGCCATGCCGGCACCGCCAACGCGGCGAACACCGCGAACATCAGGAGCTGCATCTGCCAGGACGGCGTGAAAACGAACGACAGCAGGCCCACAAGGAGCGCCGCGAGCCCGAGCCAGAACAGGAACACCCCGGGCGCCGCGAGCTCCAGCGCCATCAGGATGAAGCCGAAGATCAGCCAGTTCCAGGTACCCAATGTCGAAAACATCTCGGCCATGACAGGTCCTCTACCATTGCGGGCGCGACGCCGTCACGCCCTCACCGCTGCGGCGGCACCGGCGGTGGCACCGGTGGGCCGGCCGGCGGGACCGAGCCGCCGCGCCGTGCTGCGGCCGTAGCGGACGCCGCACTCTCGCCGAAGGTAGCCCGGGCGATCTCGCCGATGCCGGCCAGCGAGCCCAGCACGCTCGAGGTCTCGATCGGCAGCATCAGGACCTTCTGGTTCGGCGATTCCGCGAGCTGGCCGAACGCCTTGATGTACTTGTCGGCGATGAAATAGTTCAGCGCGGCAACGTCGCCCTTGGCGATCGATTCCGACACCATCTGGGTCGCCTTGGCCTCGGCCTCGGCGAGCCGCTCGCGCGCCTCGGCGTCGCGGAAGGCGGCCTCGCGGCGGCCCTCGGCCTGCAGGATCTGACCCTGCTTGGCGCCCTCGGCGCGCAGGATCTCGGATTGCCGCTGGCCCTCGGCCTGCAAGATGTCGGCGCGCTTGACGCGCTCGGCCTTCATCTGCCGGCCCATCGCCTCGACGAGGTCGGCCGGCGGCACGATGTCCTTGATCTCGATGCGGTTGACCTTGACGCCCCAGGGCGACACCGCGGCGTCGACCACGCGCAGCAGCCGCTCGTTGATCTCGTCGCGATGCGACAGCACCTGGTCGAGATCCATCGAGCCCATCACCGAGCGGATGTTGGTCATGGTCAGGACGGTGATCGCCTGGTTGAGATTGGCGACCTCGTAGCTCGCCTTCGCGGCATCGAACACCTGGTAGAACGCGACGCCGTCCACCGTCACGGTGGCGTTGTCCTTGGTGATCACCTCCTGCTCGGGAATGTCGATCACCTGCTCCATCATATTGATCTTGCGACCGATGCGATCGAAGTAGGGCACGATCAGATTGAGGCCGGGCGATAGCGTGCGGGTGTATTTGCCGAACCGCTCGATGGTCCAGTCATAACCCTGCGGAACGGTCTTGATCCCGGCGAACAGCGTAACGATGACGAGAAGAACAAACGCGATCGCGAAAACGTCGAAGCCAGTCATAAATTCCTCCAGGGCCGGCGAGACCGTCGCCAGTCACGGTCGTGCATTGGTCGGCAGGACCGCTCCGCCGGTTCAGCCGGCTGTTGTTCTCCCTAGCACATAGGAAGCTGCTGTCGGATGACCAGATGTCAACGAATGCCCGTGCCCGATGTCACGGATCGTTAACAATCAGATCCAGCCTCGCTTGATCCAGCCTTATTAGATCCAGCCCTGAAGCTCGCGCAGCACGAGCTGGCGGATCACGTCCATGCCGCCGTCGCTGTCGTTGAGGCAGGGGATCGCCGCGAACTGCTCGCCGCCATTGTGCCGGAAGATCTCGGCATTCTCCTGCGCGATCTCCTCCAGCGTCTCCAGGCAATCAGCGGAGAAGCCGGGCGTCACCACGGCAATGCGCCGCACACCGTCCTTGGCCAGCTTCTCGACCGTCTTGTCGGTATAGGGCTGCAGCCACTCGGCATTGCCGAAGCGCGACTGGAAGGTGAGGATCAGCCCGTTGGCATCGAGCCCGAGCCGCTTGCGCAGCGCATCGGTCGTGGCGATGCATTGCGCCTGATACGGATCGCCCTTGTCGACATATTCCTTCGGCATGCCGTGGAACGAGGCGAGGATGATCTCGGGCTGGAACGGCAAGGTCGCAAGATGCGCATTGATCGAGACCGCGAGCGCCTCGATGTAGTCGGGATCGTCGTAGTAAGGCGGCGTCACCCGCAGGATCGGCTGCGCGCGCATGCCGGCCAGCACGCGAAACGCCTCGTCGCAGACGGTCGCCGACGTCGCGGCGGAATATTGCGGATAGAGCGGCACCACCAGGAGCCGGCCGCAGCCCTGCGCCGCCAGCGCCTCGATGCGCTCCTTGATCGAAGGGTTGCCGTAGCGCATCGCCCAGTCGACCACGACGTGGTCGTGATCGGCGATCGCCTCCGCCAGCTTGTCGGCCTGCGAGCGCGTGATGGTCTTCAGCGGCGACTCGTTCTTCTCGGTGTTCCAGATCTTCAGATAGTCGCGCGCCTTGCGGGCCGGACGGACGCGCAGGATGATGCCGTTGAGGATCAGCTTCCAGAGCAGGCCCTGATCCTCGATCACCCGCGGATCGGACAGGAATTCCTTGAGATAGACCCGCACGCCGGCGGCATCCGCCGTATCGGGCGTGCCGAGATTGACCAGGAGCACGCCGACGCGTTCCGGCTTCGGCGCGCCGGCAGGCTTCGCGCTCTCGAAGGGGATCACCGTGCTCATGATGGCCTTGCGCTAGATATCCTTCGCTTGGGAGCTTTGGGCTTCGCGCGTTGCTCCAACCTTGTCAAGCCGAGTGCGGGTTGGCTACGTTCCCGTGCGGAATAAGGGGGAACCATGACGATCGCCGAATGGTGCGTCTTCGGGACGCTGATGCTCTCGCTGCTGACGATCGTATCGGTGAAGTGGACCGGCTTCCGCAGCTTCGACAATGCCAGGCCGCGCGATCCCGACTTCTACGACGACCCGATCCGCTCGCGGGCGCTCGGCGCCCACCAGAACGGCATCGAGGCCTTCCCGTTCTTCGCCTTCGCCGTACTGCTCGCCGAATTCCGCGTCGGCCCGCTGCGGCTGATCGACGAGCTCGCCGTGCTGTTCCTGATCGTGCGGATCGCCTACGTCTTCACCTATATCGGCAACCGCCCGACGCTGCGCTCGATCCTCTGGAGCATTGGCTTCGCGATCAACATCGCGATCTTCCTGCTGCCGGCGATCAGGGGCTATCTGACGAGTTGAGCCGCGAATCCGCTCACCTCCCCGTCATCCCCGCGCAAAGGCTTCGCCTTTGTCGCCGGAGGAGCGCGCCCTTGCGCGCGTCTCGAAGGATGCACGGCCCGGCTGGTGGCCGTCGATCCTTCGAGACGCCTGCTGCGCAGGCTCCTCAGGATGACGGATTACCTGGAGTGGGGCTCTACAAACACGTCGCCCGCTCGGCCGCGACGTAGCCGAACAGCAGGCCGAGCCCGAACAGCAGCACGAGGCCCGCGGCGGCGAACTCCAGGCCGCGCATGATGACCATGCCGCCGCCGTCGCGCGCCCCGCTCAGCCGCTCCGCCACGCCGCGCGCCGACACCGCGACCAGCGCGATCGCCGCCACCGTGATGGCGGTGCCGAGCCCCATCACGACGGTCGCGGCAATGCCGGCCCAGAACAGGCCCTGCGCCAGCGCGAACACCAGCACCAGGATCGCGCCCGAGCAGGGCCGGATCCCGACGGTCAAGATCGCGCCGAGCCCCCGCCGCCAGCCGCCAGGACCGGCGAGCTCGGCCGGCGTCGGGCCGTGCGAATGGCCGCAATGCTCGTCATGGACGTGTTGCGCGTCATGACCGTGATCGTGGCCGTGATGATGATGGCCATGATCGTCATGCGCGTGACGATGATGGTGATCATGGCCATGGTCGTGGTGATCGTGGTCATGATGGTCGTGATCGTGCTGATGCGCGCCGGCGATCGCCAGCGCCGGGCGCGGCATCTGCAGCGCGCGGAAGAAGCCGCCGCCCTTGACCCAGACCAGCCGGGCGCCGAACGCCGCGATCAGCGCGTAGCTTGCGATCTCGATCGCCTTCTCCGCCCCACACATGGTCTTCGCGGTCGCGTTGAGCAGCCACACGCAGATGCCCACGATGAGAACGGCGACCACCGACTGCATCAGCGCCGAGGCGAACGACAACACGATGCCGCGCCGCGCGGTCTCGCGATTGGCGACCATGTAGGAGGAAATCACCGCCTTCCCGTGGCCGGGGCCGGCGGCATGGAAAATCCCGTAGGCAAAGGAGATCGCGAGCAGCGTCCAGACCGCCGAGCCGTCGGATTTCGCGGCGCGGATGGTCTGCGATATCTCGCGGTAAAACTCCGACTGCTTCGCCAGCAGCCAGCCGACCAGGCCGCCCTGCGGCTCCGCCGCACGCGGTGCGCCGAACGGATTTTGCGCCAGCAGCGCATGAACAGCGCCATCGAGCAGCGCAAATGCCGCCAGCACGGCAGCGGACACGGCGAGGCCGCGCGTCATGCGCGAGACGATCGGCGTCATGGGCACTCCACCAAGACCTTGTTGGCGAACATCATGCCGAAATTGCCGTTGCCACCGTCGAGAAAGGTCTGCTCGCCGAGTTTCTGCGCGGCGGCGGTGCCGTCACTGTTCGGCCGTTCGAACTGCATCTTGCAGTCCGCCGCGGCGCCGACCAGCTTGACCGGCTCCTTCTCGGCATACTGGAAGTCGATGAAATAGGTCGGGTCGAACACTTCGAGCGAGAGCTGCCTGGCCTTGAACGGCGTCTTCATCGGCAAGGTGAAGTGCAGCGTCAGCGCCGAATCCTTGTATTCGAGGAAGTAGTCGACCGGTTCGGTGAACTTCTGCTTCTTGCCGTCGGCCTTGGCGAAGGTGAAGTAGGCGTATTCCTTCAGCGACTCGACATTGGTTTGCGCCAGCGGCGCCAGCTCCTCGCGGCTGTAGGCGCCCTTCACCTTGGTCTCGATACCCTGCAGCGCATAGGTCGAGAACATGTCGTCAAAGGTCCAGGCGTGGCGGACCCCCGTGATGGTGCCGTCGGGCGCGTAGATCAGCTCGCTCTTGGCGACGATCCAGACATGCGGATGGGCCTCGGCGGCCGCCGTGCCGAGCACGACGGACACCGCAAGCACGAGCCCAGCGATCAGGCGCTTCAACGACGGCCGCACCTTCAGGCCGCCTCAGGCGTCTCGAGCAGGCCGCGACGGCGCAAAAGCGCGTCCGGCTCGGGCTCGCGGCCGCGGAAGGCGACATAGGCCTCCTCGGGATCGCGCGAGCCGCCCGACGAATAGATGTCGTCATGCAGCCGCTTGGCGGTCGCGGGATCGAAGATGTCGCCGGCCTCCTCGAAGGCGCCGAAGGCGTCGGCGTCCATCACCTCCGACCACATGTAGCTGTAATAGCCGGAGGCATAGTGGTCGCCGGAGAAGATATGGCCGAACTGGGTCGGCCGGTGCCGCAGCGAGATTTCGGCGAGCATGCCGATCTTCTCCAGCTCCTTCTGTTCGAAGGCGCGGACGTCCCAGCTCGCCGCCGCCGGCTGGGTGTGGAATTCGAGGTCGACCAGCGCGGAGGAGACGAACTCCACGGTGGCAAAGCCCTGGTTGAACTTGCGCGCGGCGAGGAAGCGCTTGAGCAGGTCGTCCGGCAGCGCCTCCCCGGTCTGGTAGTGGCGGGCGAAGCGCTGCAGCACCTCGGGCCGCTCCTGCCAGTGCTCGTAGAGCTGCGAGGGCAGCTCGACGAAGTCGGTGAACACGCTGGTTCCGGACAGCGATGGATAGGTCACGTTGGACAGCATGCCGTGCAGGCCATGGCCGAACTCGTGGAACAGGGTCCGCGCATCGTCGGGCGACAGCAGCGACGGCGCGCCGTCGGCGCCCTTGGCGAAGTTGCAGACATTGATCACCAGCGGCGCGACGGCGCCGTCGAGCTTCTGCTGGTCGCGCAGCGAGGTCATCCAGGCGCCGGAACGTTTTGACGGCCGCGCGAAGTAGTCGCCGTAGAACAGCGCCTTGTGCTGGCCGTCGCGGCCCTTGACCTCCCAGACCCGGACATCTGGATGCCAGACCGGGACGTCCTTGCGTTCCTCGAAGGTGACTCCGAACAGGCGGGTGGCGCAGTCGAACGCGGCCTCGATCATGTGGTCGAGCACCAGATAGGGCTTGATCGCGGAATCGTCGAAATTGGCGCGGCGCTGGCGCAGCTTCTCGGCGTAGTAGCGCCAGTCCCAGGACGCCAAGGTGAAATTGCCGCCCTCCTCCGCGATCAGCGCCTGCAGCGCGTCGCGGTCGGCGAGCGCCCGCGCCCGCGCCGGCTTCCAGACCCGCTCCAAGAGGCCGCGCACGGCCTCCGGCGTCTTCGCCATGGAATCCTCGAGGCGGTAGGCGGCGTAGGTCGGGAAGCCCAGGATCTTGGCGGTCTCCTCGCGGAGTCTCAGGATCTCCACGATGGTCGCGTTGTTGTCGTTGGCGTTGCCATTGTCGCCGCGCGCCGTGAAGGCCTTGTAGACCTTCTCGCGCAGATCACGCCGCGACGAGCTTTGCAGGAACGGCTCGACCGAGGAGCGCGACAGCGTCACGATCGCCTTGCCTGGCATGCCGCGCTCTTCCGCCGCAGCCTTGGCAGCCGCCACAAATGTGTCGGAGAGACCGGCGCGGTCGTCCTCGCCGAGCTCCATGGACCACTCCTGCTCGTCGCCGAGCAGATGGTGGCTGAACGAGGTGCCGAGATGGGCGAGGCGCTCGTTGATCTCGGCCATGCGGGCCTTTGCCGCATCGTCGAGGCCGGCGCCGGAGCGGCGGAAGCGGGTGTAGGTGCGTTCCAGCAGCCGCATCTGCTCGCCGGTCAGGCCGAGCGAGGCGCGCTTCTCGTGCAGCATGGCGATGCGGCCAAACAGCACAGCGTTCATCATGATCGGATTCCAGTGCCGCGCCATTCGGGGCGACACTTCCTTGTCGATCTCCAAGATCGCCGGGCTCGAATGCGCCGAGACCAGATCGTAGAACACCGCCGAGACCTTCGACAGCAGCTTGCCGGAGCGCTCCAGCGCCGTGATGGTGTTGTCGAAGTCGGGCAGCGCCGGATCGTGGGTGATCGCAGTCACTTCCGCCGAATGATCGGCGAAGGCCTGCTCGAAAGCGGGCAGGAAATGCTCCGGCTTGATCTCGGCGAAGGGCGGCGTCTCGAGCGGCGTCTGCCATGCCTTCAGGAGGGGGTTGGCCAAAGTCTCGACCTTGGCGTCTGCGCTGGTTCCTGACATCGAATGTCCCGTTTTTCGCCTTGAAAATGCTGCCCAATCTATATCACGCGATACGGCATTTTTGGGCCTTTTGCGCTTGATAGATGGGCACTTTTCGGAGAGATTGCGCCCCCTGAACAGGACCTATTCCATGACCATGCAGCCCTCCACCTCAGGCAACCGCACCATCGTCTGGCCGAGCGTCATCACCGTGATCTCGGCGGCGATCCTGATCGGCGCGGAAGTGTTCGGCGCGGCGTTCGCCGGCGGCTGGGCGCTCGCGATCCTGCTCGGACTCGACGATGTCGCCGCGCACATCCTGCAGGCGGTGCTGTTCGGCATCGGCGTCTTGATCATGATCGCCTTCATCCGCGCCGCGCAGCGCGTCGAGCCGTTCACGCGTCGCGCGTGAGCTTGAGCGATTCAAGAAAGCGCTGCGGCACAGGGCTAAAACGCACACACGCTTCGTTAGTCATTCTTAACAGCCGTTCATCTTCAGCGCCTCCGACGCGTGCTGCGCGCGACATCGCAAGCACGCGTTAGGGAAATTTGCCGCTATCGCAAAAAAATTCTTGCGCCGCGAAGTCAAAAGACTTATTTCCTGCCTTGCCCAATTTCGCACGTGCCTGTGGTCGTGTGTCAGTCGGTAGGTATCCGGACAAGAGGCCGGACAGCCGCCAAGGGGTGGAAGAACCGAGGGTCGCTTACGTCCATCAGGACACGAGGCGGCCAGCATCTCTCTCCAGGGATGCCGTTGAAGGTCTCACCACTCTTTGCAACCGTGACTGGCAGCCGGAGGCGAACCGGCGCACCCCGCTCTCAACGGGGGACGCGACTTAAAGCAACGACGGATCGGGCTTTTTTGGTCTCTACCGGCGGTCCAACGCCGGCCCGGGCTACTGAAAAGGCTTGTCCTTCATTGCCAGGTGAGCGGGCGGGAAACTCTCCCAACCAATCCACGGCAGCACAGTCTGGTTTGAGTCTCTTGGCCTCAACGCGCCTCCATCGCGCGATGTGGCCGAAGCGCTCTTACCCGACGTCACGTTGATGCGGATCCCGTCGCTGGGGCCGTTGGAGAGTGCCATGACTGAACGTATCCAGGAATTCCTGCGCAACCGCCGCCAGGATGGTCTCGACACCGAGCCGTGCCTCGTCGTCGACCTCGAAGTCGTGCGCGACAACTACCAGACCTTCGCGAAGGCGCTGCCGGACAGCCGCGTGTTCTACGCGGTGAAGGCTAATCCTGCGCCCGAAGTGCTCTCGCTGCTGGCCTCGCTCGGCTCCTGCTTCGACACCGCGACCGTCGCGGAGATCGAGATGGCGCTGGCCGCCGGTGCGACGCCGGACCGCATCTCCTATGGCAACACGATCAAGAAGGAGCGCGACATCGCGCGTGCCTTCGCGCTCGGCATTCGCCTGTTCGCGGTCGACTGCGCCGCCGAGGTCGAGAAGGTCGCCCGCGCCGCCCCCGGCGCCAAGGTGTTCTGCCGCATCCTCTATGACTGCGCCGGCGCCGAGTGGCCGCTGTCGCGCAAGTTCGGCTGCGACCCGGAGATGGCGGTCGAAGTGCTCGACCTCGCCAAGCGCCTGGGTCTGGAGCCGTGCGGCATCTCGTTCCATGTCGGCTCGCAGCAGCGCAAGGTGAAGGCGTGGGATCGCGCGCTCGCGATGGCGTCGACCGTGTTCCGTGACTGCGCCGAGCGCGGGATCAACCTCACCATGGTCAATATGGGTGGAGGCTTCCCGACCAAGTACCTCAAGGACGTTCCGCCGGTCCTGCAATATGGCCGGTCGATCTTCCGCGCGCTGCGCAAGCATTTCGGCAACCAGATCCCGGAGACGATCATCGAGCCGGGCCGCGGCATGGTCGGCAATGCCGGAATCATCGAGACCGAAGTCGTTCTGATCTCGAAGAAGAGCGACGAGGACGAGGTGCGCTGGGTCTATCTCGACATCGGCAAGTTCGGCGGTCTCGCCGAGACGATGGACGAATCGATCCGCTACGCCATCCGCACCCCGCATGACGGGGCGGACATGACGCCGTGCGTGCTCGCGGGCCCGACCTGCGACAGCGCCGACGTGCTGTACGAGAAGCTGCCGTATCCGCTTCCGGTGACGCTCGAGATCGGCGACAAGCTGCTGATCGAAGGCACCGGCGCCTATACGTCGACCTACTCGTCGGTGGCGTTCAACGGCATTCCGCCGCTGAAGACCTACCACATCTGACCCGCCTCCTTTTCGAGGCTCGATAAACCGGGAGCCGGCCCCGCCGGCTCCTCCCCGATCATTTTTGACTTTCCTGAACGACGCTTGCCGCGGCGTACGACATGCCGTTGCAAGCGGGGACTGACGTGCCATGACTGCAAAACGGAACACCCCCGTTGCCCTCATCCGAGATGCCGCCCCGTTCGCGATCCGTGCGGAGCGTGGCTCGGACGTCGTCGCGCGCGAAGCGCTGCTGGATGCCTGCTTTGGCTGCAATCGCCATACGCGCACCTGCCAGCGCCTGCGCGACGGACGCGCGCCCGCCGAAGGCCTGAGCCTTGCGGCCGTGCGCCAGGACGGCCGGCTGGTTGGAACCGTGCGGTTGTGGCACGTCAGCGCGGGGGGCCGCAGCGCGCTGATGCTGGGGCCGCTGGCAGTCGACGACGACTGCCGCAGCCTCGGCGTCGGCGCCGCGCTGATGCAGCGCGCGCTGGCGGTCGCGAAGGCGCGCGACCACGGCGCCGTGATCCTGCTTGGCGATGCGCCCTACTACGCCCGCTTCGGCTTCACCGCGGCCAAGACCGGCGAGCTGTCGCTGCCTGGCACGTTCGAGCGCGAGCGGCTGCTCGGCCTCGAGCTTGTCGCGGGCGCGCTGGACGGCGCCTGGGGCATGATCACGCCGACCGGCGCGCCGCTGCCCGAGGCCAAGACATCGCGGACGCGATCCCGGACCCGGAAGGCACCGCTCGCCGTGCCGCACGCGGCGTAAGGTGGGCCGTCATGTCGGAGCACCTTCCCATCACCGATGGCGCGCGCCCGCGTTGGCGCGGCCTCGTCACCACGGTCATGCTGATCCTGATCTCGGTGATGATCGTCAGGGATATCCTGGTCCGGCGCTGGACCGGCTCGCCGCCATCGCCGCCCGACACCACGCTGCAGTCCCACTAACGCCGGCCGCGCCAGGCCTGAACCAAGGGGTTGCGCGGGCGGCAAAAATGCCCGTAAACCCCGCGCAAAGCCATTTTTCGTCGAGGTCCAGATGTCCCGCCGCCTGATTTCCACCGGCTCGCCCTTTGAGAAGACCGCCGGCTACAGCCGCGCCGTGATCGACGGCGACTTCGCTTTCGTCGCGGGAACCACCGGCTATGACTACGCCACGATGACCATGCCATCGGATGTCACGAGCCAGTCACGGAACTGCTTCAAGACCATCGAGGCCGCCCTCAAGGAGGGAGGCTTTGCGATGGCCGACATCGTTCGCGCGACCTACTACCTCACCGATGCCCGTGACGTGGATGCCCATTTCGCGGTCTGCGGCGAGGTCCTCGGCGACATCCGCCCGGCCGCAACGATGCTGATCGTCGCGGGGCTCTACAAGCCCGAGATGAAGGTCGAGATCGAAGTCACCGCGAAGCGTCGCAACCCCTGATCCACTCTATCCGCCGCTAGGCACTCTCCTGGAGAAAATGATGAGCCCCGCCTCGCAGATCTACGCGAAGATCACAGGTCCCATTGTCATGATCGGCTTCGGCTCGATCGGCAAAGGCACGCTGCCTTTGATCGAGCGGCATCTCGATTACGACAAGTCGCGCGTCACCGTGATCGACCCCAAGGACGAGGGCCGCAAGGCGCATTGCGAGAAGCACAACGTCAAATTCATCCAGAAGGCCGTGACCAAGGACAATTATCGCGACCTGCTGAGCCCGCTGCTCACTGAAGGCGGCGGCCAGGGCTTTTGCGTCAATCTGTCGGTCGATACCGGCTCGACCGACATCATGGAGCTCTGCAACGAACTCGGCGCTCTCTACATCGACACCGTCAACGAGCCTTGGCTCGGCTTTTATTTCGATTCGTCGAAGGGCCCGGAAGCGCGCTCCAACTACGCGCTTCGCGAAGTGACGCTGGCCGCCAAGAAGGCGCGCCCCGCGGGCTCGACGACGGCCGTCTCCTGCTGTGGCGCCAATCCCGGCATGGTCTCGTTCTTCGTCAAGCAGGCGCTGCTCAATGTCGCTGCCGATCTGAAGCTCAATGCCCCGAAGCCGAAGACCAAGGCCGAATGGGCGGACTTGATGCGGCAGGCCGGCGTGAAGGGCATCCACATCGCCGAACGCGACACCCAGCGCTCCAAGTCGCCGAAAGAGCCTGACGTCTTCGTCAACACCTGGTCGGTGGAAGGTTTCCTGTCGGAAGGCGTGCAGCCGTCCGAACTCGGTTGGGGCACCCATGAGAAATGGATGCCCGAGAATGCCCATACCCACGAAGCCGGCTGCGGCGCGGCCATCTATCTGATGCAGCCCGGCGCCAACACGCGCGTGCGCACCTGGTGCCCGACCCGCGGCGCGCAGTATGGCTTCCTCGTCACCCACAACGAGTCGATCTCGATCGCCGATTACTTCACGGTGCGTGACGCAGCGGGCACGGCGATCTATCGGCCGACCTGCCACTATGCCTATCATCCGGCCGACGACGCCGTGCTGTCGCTGCATGAAATGTTCGGCCGCGCAGCGAAGATGCAGGAAAAGCACCACATCCTCGACGAGAACGAAATCGTCGATGGCATCGACGAGCTCGGCGTCCTGCTGTTCGGCCATGACAACAATGCTTACTGGTACGGCTCGCAGCTCTCCATCGAGGAGACCCGCAAGCTCGCGCCCTATCAGAACGCCACTGGCCTGCAGGTGACGTCCGCCGTGCTCGGCGGCATGGTGTGGGCGCTGGAAAACCCGAACGAAGGCATCGTCGAGGCCGACGAGATGGACTTCGATCGTCTCTTGGAAATCCAGCTGCCGTATCTCGGCCCGGTGAAGGGTTTCTACACCGACTGGACCCCGCTGACGGATCGTCCGGGACTGTTCCCGGAAGATATCGACACCAGCGATCCCTGGCAGTTCAAGAATATTCTGGTGCGCTGACCCGAAAGGTCATCCCGGGATGCGCGCTCAGGCGCGCAGACCCGGGATCTCGAGATAGCTGCGCGAGATTCTCCGGTGCGCGAGTGCGCACCGCTGTTCATCGCTGGCGCGATGCCCCGGAATGACTTCGTCATCTCGCCATGTAGTCGAACGCGACCGAGCCGAGGCCGAGCGTCAGGTCCGCCTTGAAATGCAGCGCCGAGATCACCTCGCGCACCGGCAGGCGGGCGACGTCGCACAGCGCGTGCGGAAACAGCCCGAGAGCGGCGGGACCGGTCCAGGCCTCCTTCAGCGTGATGTCTTCCAGATGAAACCGCACCAGCTCGCAGATCCGCGGGCTGCCGTCGACATGCGGGATGATTTTCAGAATGAAGTTCGGCGCTGTCATCGATTTCAGCACGGTGTCGAGGTCGACCTTGCGGTGCTTGTAGCCCATGGTGGCGGAGGCGCAGAGCACCGAGCCGTAATGCAGCGAGCCGACCAGCACGTCGCTCTCGACCTCGATCCTGGGCTTGGCCAGCTTCTTCGGAAATCCCCACAGCTCGCGGCCGCCGGCGATCGGACCTTCATCGTCGAGATACATCGCGTGGGTATAGGCACCCTCCTCGCCCCTGAATCGAACCGGGATCACCTGCCCGGTCTCGGTGTAGTCGCCGAAACCGGTCGAGTCCGGCATGCGGATGAACTCGTACTTCACCACCGGCTCGGCGACCTCGAGCGGCTCCGGCACCACGGCGGCGAGCGCTTCCGGGTCGGTCTTGTAGGTGATGATGAAATATTCGCGGTCAAAGAACCGGTAGGGGCCCGGCGGAAACGACGGGTTGGTGAGCGGCATCGAATAGGCGGTGCGCCGGACGTCCTCGATCTTCATGGCAGGCCCCATCTGTCGTTGGCAAGACGACAGATTATGGAGGGCGCCAGCGGCGGAGGCGAGACCGTATAATCGGCAGAGTCCGTCAAATCCGCGTCACAATGCGGGCCGCGGCGCGCTTACTTTTTCTCGATCGGCGGCGCGGTCTTCTCCGCGGGCGCGGGCGGCAGCATTGGCTTGGCGCCGGACTTCTGTGCCTCATCGTCGGGACGCGCGGGCTGCGGCGCCGGCGTGGTCGGCCGCTCGCCGCCCGGCTTCGACTCGGCCGGCGGCGCCGTCTGCTGCGGCTCGGGCGTCGGCGTCGGTTGCAGCGGCTGGGTCGCCTGCGCGATCTCTTGCGGCGGGGCGGCATTGATCGCGTGCAGCGAAAGCACCGCGATCGCAACGCCCGCCGCCACCAGCGTCGAGGCGATCAGCATGTCGATTCGCAACCTGCTCCGATCCACGGCCATCTCGTTCACCTGCGCCTTGTCCGCGGGGTCAACGATCCCGCCACGGCATGGTTCCGAAGCGGTGCCTGCGGGAACCTCGGCTCAATCCGTGGTGCTGACCTCCCAGGTCGCGTGCCGCACGCCGGGCTGATGCTGCAGGTCGACCACCACGGCATTCAGCTCGTTGGGTTCGACCGCGGTCGAGACCAGTGTCGCCACGATCTCGAGGAAGTCGTCGCCGGCCTCGACCACGTCGACATCGGCGACCGGGTAGTTCGCGGCCTCCAGCTTCTCGACCAGGCGATCGCGCATGTCGGGCAATGCCTCGGGGGTGACCGCGAGCTTGAAATAGTAGGTCGCCTCCGAGGCCTTCTCGTTCAGCGGGATGCGGTTGATGGCGTTGACCAGCGGACGCAGCAGCGTGTTGCCGGCGATCACGAACACGGTCAGCGCCGCCGCCTGCGCCACGAGGTCAGCACCGGCGCAGGAGCCGACCGCGGCCGAGGCCCACAGCGTCGCCGCGGTGTTGAGGCCGCGCACGTCCATGCCCTGCTTCATGATGACGCCGGCGCCGAGGAAGCCGATCCCCGACACGACATAGGCGATCACCCGCACCGCGCCGTCGGCGCCGGCCAGATGCATCGCGAGGTCGACGAAGGCGGCAGCGCCGACCGCGACCAGCACATTGGTGCGCAGACCCGCGGTGCGCTGCCGGTACTGCCGTTCGGCGCCGATCAGGGTGCCGAGCACAAAGGCCGTGGTCAGGCTGACCAGCGTGTCGATGAAGTCGGCGAGCTGGAATGTGGTGAGAAACCGCATGGCGCTGCCCCGGCGCGAGCTTCGTCTTTTGACGCGTTTTCTTCGCTCGAAAACGCTTCGTCTGCCGCGATCTCTTACATTTCCACGATGCCCGCGTCACCATCTTCCGTGCCGAAGGCGAGCAGCGTGCCCTTGGCATTCCATCCCAGCGCCGACACCGCCGTGCCGGCGTTCCGGCGCACCAGGATCTCGGCGCCGTCCTCGAGGCGGACCATCAGCACGGTGCCGTCGGCATAGCCGACCGCCATGATGTCGTTCTTCGGATGGCAGGCGACCACGGCGACCCGCGCCGGCATCGGCGCCAGCATCGCCGGCTCCTTGCCCATCGGCCCGTCCTTGCTGGTGAACGGCCAGACGATCACGGTATCGGCGCCCGAGGTCGCGAGCCCCTTGCCGCCGGCGCTCCATGACATCGAGCGGACGCGGCCGGGATAGCCGCTCATCCGCATGTGCCGGTTGTCGGCGAGCCGCCAGCCATGCATTGCAGGTTCGTGCATCGCGGTGACGAGGAATTTGTTGTCCGGGCTGAACATGACGGCGAGATGCGAGCCGGCCCATTCCAGAAACTCCGGATTGGCCGCCATGTTGGGAAACCACAAGGTCACGCCGTTGTAATGTGCGATCGCGAGCCGCAGGCCCTTCGGCGCAAAGGCAAGCCCGCCGACGGTCGACGGCACCTCGAAGGTTTTCTCTTCGCCCTTGGGATTGCGCACGAAGGCGGTCTTGCCCGCCGACCATGCCAGCGTGCCGTCGCCATGCAGCGCGACATTGTCGATCCAGCGCCGCTTGGCGTCGGTCGCAATGACAGAGGTCCCGCCCTTGGCATCGATCGCGATCAGCTTGCCGTCGTCACCGCCGGTGACCAGCCGCTTGCCGTCGGAGGCGGCGCACAGAATGGCGCCGAAATGCGTCTCCGTCCGTGTGATTTCGCCGTCGGCGGTCGCGATCGCAACACCCTCCTCGGCGCCGACGAAGAACGCGCGGTCGCCGAGGAAATAGACCGATCCGACAGCCGCGCCGAGCGGCAGCGGCTTGACGCGGTCGGTGATCGAAACGATGGAAGAAGGGGCCTCGCCCGGATCGAACTCTTTCATCACGTGGTGATGCACTGCTCGAAGCCGTCGCGGATCGCCTGCTCGGGCAGTTCGCGACCGATGAACACGACGCGGCTCTCGCGCTTCTCGCCGTCCTTCCATTTCCGCTGATGGTCGCCCTCCAGCATCATGTGGACGCCCTGGAACACGTAGCGGTCGTCATCGCCGGTGAAGGCGAGAATGCCCTTCGAGCGCAGGATCTTCTGACCCTCGGTGGCGACGAGCTGCTGCAACCAGGGCATGAACTTGGTCGGGTCGAGCGGCTTCTCCGAGCGCAGCGACAGCGACTGCATGTCCTCGTCGTGATAATGCTTCAACCCGCCATGGCCATAGTCGTGATCGTGGTGGTGGTGATGATCATGGTCATGGTGATGATGATCGTGATCGTCGCCGGCCTCGAGGAAATCGGGCTCGATCTCCAGGATGCGGTCGAGATCGAACGCGCCGCGCTCCAGCACATCGGTCAGCCCGACCTGGCAACGCTCGGTGCGGTGCAGCTTGGCATAGGGATTGATGCCGCGGATGCGGGCTTCGACCTCGGCGAGCTCGGGCTTGGAGACCAGGTCGGTCTTGTTCAGCACGATGACGTCGGCGAACGCGATCTGGTTCTTGGCCTCCGGCGCGTCCTTGAGCCGGTCGCTCAGCCATTTGGCGTCGGCGACGGTCACGACCGCGTCGAGCCGGGCGTTCTTCTGCACGTCCTCGTCGACGAAGAAGGTCTGCGCGACCGGCGCCGGATCGGCAAGGCCGGTGGTCTCGACGATGATGGCGTCGAACTTGCCCTTGCGCTTCATCAGGCCGTCCATGATGCGGACGAGGTCGCCGCGCACCGTGCAGCACACGCAGCCATTGTTCATCTCGAACACTTCCTCATCGGCGCCAATGATGAGGTCGTTGTCGATGCCGATCTCGCCGAATTCATTGACGATGACGGCGTATTTCTTGCCGTGGTTTTCCGACAGGATGCGGTTCAACAACGTGGTCTTGCCGGCGCCGAGATAGCCCGTCAGCACGGTCACAGGAATTTTTTGCGAAGCTTCAGCCATAATAACTCCGAAGGAACTTGGATCTCGGCACTCAACCCCGGCAAGGAGGCCCCTGCCCTACTCGGCGAGCGCGCTGGTCAGGGCCTTTATATTGTGCCTGACCATATCAATGTAAGTGGGTGCATCGCCCTTTTCGGCCGTCAAACCGTCCGAATACAGGGTGCCGCCGACCCGGGCACCGGTCTCGGCCGCGATCCGCTCGATCAGGCGGGGATCGCTGATATTTTCGAGAAAAACTGCCGGAATTTTCGCAAGCTTGATCTGGGCGATGATCGCGGCGATATCGCGCGCGCTGGGCTCGGAATCGGTGGACACGCTGAGCGGCGAGAAGAACGTGACCCCGTAGGCATCGGCGAAATAACCGAAGGCGCCATGGGTCGAGATCACCTTGCGCCGCGCCTCCGGCACTTTCGCCACCGCCTCATGCACCTCGCGGTCGAGCGCCTCCAGCTTGGCCAGATAGGCGTCGGCATTGGCTTTGAACACGGCAGCTTGGTCGGGCGCCACCGCGATCAGCCCGTCGCGAATATTGACGACGTAGATCTTCGCATTGGCCACGGATTGCCAGGCATGCGGATCGTCATGGCCACCCATTTTCCGTGGCATGATCCCCTTGGTCGCCACCGCGATCGGCGCCTTGCTGCCCGAGGCCTGCAGCAGCCGCGGCATCCAGCCTTCGAAGCCGAGGCCGTTGATGACCACGAGCTTGGCGTCGGCGACCTTCTTGGCGTCTGCCGGCGTCGGCGCGTAGACATGGGCATCGCCGTCGGGCCCGACCAGCGCCGTCACGTCGACATTATTACCGCCGACATTGCGCACCATATCGGCGAGGATCGAGAAGCTCGCGACGACATTGATGCGCTCCGCGGCGCGCGCCGGTCCGCTCGCCAGCAGCAGCGCCAGACCAATCAAACCGAACAATCGCCGCATCGTACTCACGCCTCGAGATGGCGGCCGGGAAACAGCTGCCGCACCAGGCCGCTGACATTGCCGAACAGCAGCGACACAATATAGAGCCCCGCCGCGACCAGGATGATCGCGGGACCGGAAGGAATCCGGGTCTGGTACGACAGCACCAGCCCGGCATAACCCGACACAATCGCGCTCGCGACCGCGATGCAGATCATGGTGGTGATGTCGCGCGACCAGAACCGCGCGATGCCCGCGGGCAGGATCATCAGTCCGACGCCGAGCAGCGTGCCGAGCGCGTGGAAGCCGTTGACGAGGTTGACCACGACGAGTGCGAGGAAGGCGAGATGCGCCGGCGCGCCGGCCCGGCTCACGGTGCGCAAAAATACCGGATCGACGCATTCGATCACCAGCGGGCGATAGATCACTGCGAGCACCAGCAGCGTGAGGGTGGCGTTGAACGCGATCACCAGCAGGGTCTGGTCGTCCATCGCCAGGATGTTGCCGAACAGCACATGCAGCAGGTCGATATTGGTGCCCTTGATCGAAACAATCGTGACGCCGAGCGCGAGCGAGACCAGATAGAAGGTCGCGAGCGAGGCGTCCTCCTTCAATTCGGTGGTGCGGGCGACGAGGCCCGCGAGCAGCGCCACGGCAAAGCCGGCGATCAGGCCGCCGGTCGTCATCGCGAACAGGTTGAGCCCGGACAGCAGGAAGCCGATCGCAGCCCCCGGCAGGATCGCATGCGCCATGGCGTCGCCGACCAGACTCATCCGCCGCAGCATCAGGAACACGCCGATCGGCGCACCGCCGAGCGACAGTGCGATCACCGCCGCCAGCGCGCGGCGCATGAACTCGAATTCGGTGAAGGGCGTGACCAGCGCGTCTGAAAGCATCGGCGTCAAGCGGCCCGCGAGCGTGGATCGGCGGCGCAGGCCGCGGCGCTGTCGTCGAACGCCTCGCACATCCGCATCGCGACCATCAGATTGTCCGCCGTCAGCGCCTCGGCGGTCGGTCCCCATTCCACCGGGCCGCGCGCCAGCAGCAGCGTCTCCGGGAAATTGTTACGCACCATGTCGAGGTCGTGCAGCGCCGCCAGCACGGTGCGCCCCTCGCCGTTCCAGCGCTTCACCAGCGCCAACAAATCGGCTGATGTCTTGGCATCGATGGCGTTGAAGGGTTCGTCGAGCACAATCAGGCGGGCGTCCTGCAACAGCACGCGCGCGAACAGCATGCGCTGGGTCTGGCCGCCCGACAGCGTGCCGATCGGGCGGTTCTCGAAACCGTTGAGGCCGACCGCGGCGAGCGCCGCCAAAATCTTCTCGCGCGCGGCCTTGCCGATGCCGCCGAAGAAGCCGGTCGAACGCCACAGCCCGGTGCCGACGAAGTCGAACACCGAGATCGGGAAGCTGCGGTCGATGTCGGCAGACTGCGGCAGATAGGCGATGTCGCGATGATCCAGCCCGTCGAGATCGATCACGCCCGACAGCGGCTTGAGCACGCCGGCGATGCCGCGCAGCAGGGTCGACTTGCCGGCGCCGTTCGGGCCGATCACGGCGAGCAGCGCACCCGCCTCGACGGCACCATTGAGATGATGCACCGCCGGGTGGCGGTCGTAGCCGAGCGTGACGTCGCGGAAGGTAACAAGAGCAGCCACCGGTCTCACCTCATCGCCAGCCAGACGACCGCCCACAGGCCGGCGCTGACCGCGAGCGCCGCGAGCAGCCGGGCCGGCACGGGCATGCGCAGGATCGACCAGTGCGCGGCCTGCGCCGGATGCGCGTGCGGGCCGTGGCTGTGCCCGTTGGGGGCGTGGCCGTGATGGTGGTGGTCGTGGGTGTGCGTATGCGCCATGCAACGACTGTTATATTATAACATAACGCGAGTCTACAAACGAGGAACTCATGGCCGACCCGCAAAACCGGGGAGATTTGAGCCGCGGCTGGGGGGCAAGTCGTTTGTCTACCAGCTTGTCCATGAGAGCCAGACCCAAAGCTGCCAATTCCGTCACCCTGAGGTGCGAGCAGAGCGAGCCTCGAAGGGCGACGGCCCGGCTGGTGGCCGTGCATCCTTCGAGGCTCGCAAGAGCTCGCACCTCAGGATGACGGGATGTACTGGATCGCTTGGTCGAGCCGGGCGATGACAGCTTTAATGGTGACGCAGCTTCGCATTCTGGCGGCATGTTATCGATTGGCGCGTGCGGAAAATACCGGCGGAAGGCCTTCGGCGACGGAGAGTCAGCCCTTATGCGACCAGCACATAGACCAGCATGGCGGCGGTGATCGCCATCCAGACGAGCGAGAGGCGGAAATACAGCAGATCCCAATTCATGGGCGCGAGCGTACACGCCCGCGCTGACGCCAACCTTTCACCAGGTTAAGGCATCGCGGATTGATTCACTAAGCACGCCAGCGGAATGGATTGGTGGTTGGCACGCCGGAAGACACAGCTCCGGCCCTCAATTCAAGAACATGGCAATCGCCATGAGGATAACCGGGCTTAGCCCCATCAGCACGACAAACACGCTGTAAAGTAGGTTGCCCATAACGCCGCCCTACGTTGGAAGGGGAAGCTATGCCGGGAGGAACTCGGCAAGCCAGTGCAGTTTGTGCCAGCGGTGTTCGAGCTTTAGGAATTACCGAGTTATCTCCGTGGCTTAGCTTAATACCCCCGTAACATTACGGGGGCGACGCAGCTCAGGCAGAGAAAAGGGCGACGAGCGCCACCACCGCCAAAGCGGTAGCGACGCACCCTGCGATCATGACCCAGTCCTGACGCTTCGCCATGCCGGGCACGCTCACCCTGGCCGGCGCAGGTCGTGTTGACCTAGGTCAACCGGCCAAAATCATTCATCGGCCGTCGAGGCATCACGCAACGAAGCGCCCTCACGCCTCGCGCGCGTAACTCTTCAACCGTGCCTGGAGCACCGCGATCACCTGGTCGCGGACCGGATCGCGGGAGCCTTTGAGCCAGGCGGCGGCGAGCGGCAACCGGCCGGCGCTGCTGCCGCGCTTCAGGCGGAGCGGCACAAAGCGGACGCCGGGGATCGCCATCCGCGCGGTCCAGCGCGGCACGATGGCGACGCCGAGCCGCGCTGCGACCATGTTGACGATGGTCTGCTTCTCGTCGGCAATCTCCTGGATGCGCGGCGTCAGCCCGGCCTCGTCGAACAGTTTTGTCGTCAGATCGTGGCTGTGCGGCCGCGAGCGGCGCTCCGGCACGATCAAGGGCTGATCCGCGATGTCGGGCAGCACGATCTGCTTGCGCCGCGCCAGTGCGTGCTTGTGCGACAGCGCCACCACGGCGGTCTCCTGCAGCAGCGGGACAAACTCGATGCGCCGGTCGGGCCGCTCCGGCGGGCGCACGAACGCAAGGTCGAGCGCGCCCGACAAGAGCTTCGGCAGCAGGCGGATGGTCTTCTCCTCGAGCAGTTGCACCGCGACGTCCGGATAGGCGGCGCGAACGTCGCGCAGCAACGGCGGCAAGAGGCCGGCCGCGGCGCTGTCGATCGCGCCGATCCGGAAGCGCCGCGCCTGTGGCTTGCGCAGGCGGCGGCGAAAGCCGTTCTCGATCGCCTCGGCGCGGCCGAGCAGCGCGCGGCCCTCACGCAGCAGCACAGCCCCGTCCTCGGTCAACGACACCGCGCGCGTGGTGCGCGCGAACAGCCGCACCCCGAGATCCTCTTCCAAGAGCTTGATGTGGCGGCCCAGCGCCGACGGCATCATCTGCAGGCGCTGCGCCGCGCGGCCGAAATGCAGTTCCTCGGCAGCCGCGACGAAGCAGCGAAGCTGGTGCAGTTCCAAGACGTCGCTTCCTTATGCCCTGCGTTCGTCATGGCCGGGCTTGTCCCGGCCATCCACGTCTTTCTTTGCCGCCAAGACGTGGATGCCCGGCACAAGGCCGGGCATGACGCCAAGTGAGACCGGGCCCGATTATATCATTTTTTTGTATAAACCGGCGCGGGTTGAAGCGAAAGGGCGCGAGCTTCTAGGCTTTCCATTGGTGATGAATTCAGGTTGAGCTTCGGCCGCGAAGAAACTGCGCCCCCTCTCCCGCTTGCGGGGGAGGTGGAACGGAGACTACAGGCGCCACCTCAACCCCACATTCATCACGACGAAAAAGAACACGAACCCGGGGAAGAAGCCCATGGAAAGCGAGCTTGGCACGCGCGTATTGCGCAAGATCTCACTGCGCATCGTGCCGTTCATCATGCTGCTGTACTTCGTGGCCTTCATCGACCGCGTCAATATCGGCTTCGCCTCGCTGACCATGAACAAGGACATCGGCCTGTCGCCGACCGTCTATGGCTTCGGCGCCGGTATCTTCTTCTGGGGCTACTTCCTGTTCGAGGTGCCCTCCAACATCATCCTGCACAAGATCGGCGCGCGGATCTGGATCGCGCGGGTGATGATCACCTGGGGCCTGGTCTCGGCGGCGATGGCGCTGGTGCAGGGCGCGACCAGCTTCTACGTGCTGCGCTTCCTGCTCGGCGCCGCCGAGGCCGGCTTCTTCCCCGGCATCATCCTCTATCTGTCCTACTGGTTCCCGGCGCGGCAGCGCGCCGCCGTCACCGCGCTGTTCATGGCAGCGGCACCGCTCTCGACCGTGCTCGGTTCGCCGCTCTCAGGTGGGCTGCTGGAGATGGACGGAATGCTCGGCTTCAAGGGCTGGCAATGGCTGTTCGTGCTGGAGGCGGTGCCCGCCGTGCTGCTCGGCGTCGTCGTGCTGGGCTTCCTGACCGACCGCCCGGAGCAGGCCAGATGGCTTGCCGACGACGAGCGCGCCTGGCTGGTCAAGACCATGAAGGCCGAGACCGACGGCAAGGTCTCAACCGCGAGCCACAGCATCTGGCGCGGCCTCGCCGACCCGCGCGTGCTGGCGCTGGCGCTGGTCTATTTCGGCACCTCGGCCGGGCTCTACACACTTGGGGTGTGGGCGCCGCAGATCATCAAGGCGTTCGGCCTGTCGTCGATCCAGGTCGGCTTCCTCAACGCGGTACCGGCGACGGTTGCCGTGATCGCGATGGTGTTGTGGGCGCGGCATTCCGACCGTACCGGCGAGCGCACCTGGCACGTGGTGCTGGCCTGCCTGATAGCCGCGGCGGGACTTGCGCTTGCCGGGCTGTGGACCGGCCTTGCCGCCGTGATCGCGGCGCTGACGCTGGTCAATATCGGCATCTCCTCATCGAAGCCGCCGCTATGGAGCATGCCGACCATGTTCCTGTCGGGCTCGGCCGCCGCGGCCGGAATCGCCACCATCAACTCGATCGGCAATCTCGGCGGCTTCGTCGGGCCGGCGATGATCGGCTGGATCAAGGAACGCACCGGCAGTTTCGAGGGCGGCCTCTATTTCGTCGCCGGCCTCCTGGTGCTCTCGGCCGTGCTCACGCTGCTGCTGTCGCGCGCGCAGAGCGCGCCGGCACAATCCGAACCGCAACCCAATCCCGTGCGAACCCGCTAACCACTCATCCGGAGACAACCCATGCGTACCCATTCCATCGCCGCCATCCCCGCCGACGGCATCGGCCCCGAAGTGATCTCCGCGGGCGTCCGCGTGCTGGAGGCGCTGGCGAAGCGCAGCGGCGACATCAGCTTCAACGTCAAAACCTTCGACTGGGGCTCGGACTATTACAAGAAGCACGGCGTGATGATGCCGGCCGACGGCCTCGCGGAGCTGAAGAACTTCGACGCGATCTATTTCGGCGCGGTCGGCGCGCCCGATGTGCCCGACCACATCACGCTGTGGGGCCTTCGCCTGCCGATCTGCCAGGGCTTTGACCAATACGCCAATGTGCGGCCGACAAAGATCCTGCCCGGCGTCGCCTCGCCGCTGCGCAATGTCGGCGTCGGCGATCTCGACTGGGTGATCGTGCGCGAGAATTCCGAAGGCGAATATGCCGGCATGGGCGGCCGCGCGCACAAGGGCCTGCCGGAGGAGGTCGGCACCGAAGTCGCCGTCTTCACCCGCGTCGGCGTGACGCGGATCATGCGCTATGCGTTCCAGCTGACGCAGTCGCGGCCGCGCAAATTCCTCACCGTGGTGACCAAGTCGAACGCGCAGCGCCACGGCATGGTGATGTGGGACGAGATCGCCGCCGAGGTGGCGAAGGACTTCCCCGACGTCACCTGGGACAAGATGCTGGTCGACGCCATGACGGTGCGGATGACGCTCAATCCGAGGAGCCTCGACACCATCGTCGCGACCAACCTGCACGCCGATATTCTCTCCGACCTCGCCGGCGCGCTCGCCGGCAGCCTCGGCGTCGCGCCGACCGGCAACATCGACCCGCAGCGCCGTTACCCGTCGATGTTCGAGCCGATCCACGGCTCGGCCTTCGACATCACCGGCAAGGGCATCGCCAACCCGGTCGCGACCTTCTGGACCGGTGCGCAGATGCTGGAGCATCTCGGCGAGAAGGACGCCGCGGCGCGCCTGATGACGGCGGTGGAGAAGGTGTGCGCCGCCGGCGTGCTGACGCCCGACGTCGGCGGCAAGGCGACGACCAAGGAAGTCACCGACGCGGTGATCGACGCGATCCATGGGTCGAATGTGTGAGGGGGCGGTCGCTTCGCATCATGCAGTGAGGCGAGCACGCTAGTAGGGCTCCCTCCCCCCTTGCGGGGGAGGGTTGGGGAGAGGGGTACCGCTTGCACCGCACTCAGTTAGAGCGGCGACACCTGCTGCGCGCTGATGCAACAGCATCATCCACTCTGACACCACGCCCGGGGCCACCCCTCTCCCCACCCTCTCCCGCAAGGGGAGAGGGAGCCTGAGAGTGTGCTCACCTCACTAAGCGCCGGCCGAGAGTGCTCACCTCACGAAAACGTCCCCGCCTCCGCGCAATTCGTTAGCCGCGCCGGCACGCCGACGGCGGTGCAGCCGGCGGGCACATCCGTCGTGACAAGCGCGCCGGCGCCGATCCTGGCGAAATCGCCGATCGAGAGATGTCCGATCACCGTGGCGCCAGCGCTGAGCAGCACGCCGTGGCCGATTGTCGGCGCGCGGCGCGGATCATCCTGATGCCGCGCGATGGTGACGTTCTGCAAAATCGTGACCTCGTCGCCGACCGAGGCCAGCGCGCCGATGATGATGCCGGTGCCGTGATCGAGGAACACAGCGGTTCCGATCCGGGCCGACGGGTGAATGCTGATCTGCAACTGGTCCGCCGTCGCGCTTTGCATCATGAGCGCAAGGTCGGGGCGGTCCTCGCGCCACAGCCAGTTCGATACCCGCCAGGCTTGCAGCGCGACGAAGCCCTTGAAGTTGAGCAGCGGCGGCAGGAAGCCCGTGATCGCCGGATCACGGCGCACGATGGCTGTGAGATCGGTGGCCGCGGCGTCGACCAGCGCGGGCTCGGCCGCATAGGCTTCGCGGGCCGCGCGCATAAACTGCGCACGATCCTCTTCCGCGCGGCCGATATGCCGGCCGATCAAAAAGGCGAGCGCACCGCCGAGATCGCCCTGATCGAGGATGAAGGCGGCCGACGCCTCGAGGAAGGGATCAGCCGCGATCGCGACTGCCGCTTCGCGCCGGATCGCAAGCCAGAGGTCGCCAGCCGTCACAGTCACCGATCCCGCCATGGTCTTCACCTCATCGTCCGGATCCCAAACGATAGAGTGGGCGTGACCTCGCCAAAATGCAAACCGCCCGCTTGCTCATCGCAAACGGGCGGCTCAGGGCCATCAGGTTCTATGGGGGCACATCGCCTGAGGGCTCAGTGCTTGCCTCGCACGATCAGCCCTGCGGCGGCTGGTCGGTCGGCGGGGTCGGACGGGTCTTGTGCTGGGCCATGAAGGCGTCGAACTCTTCCTTGTCCTTGGCGTGACGCAGGCGATCGAGGAAGTTCTTGAACTCGACCTGCTCCTCCTCGAGACGGCGCAGCGTATCCTGGCGGTACTCGTCGAAGGCGCGGTTGCCGCTGGAGGGCGGACCGAAGCCGCCGAACGGGAAGCCGCGGCGCTCCATGCGGCTCTTCATCCGCTCCATCTTGTTCTGCCAGCGATCCATGTCGTTGTGACTCCAACAGGCCATCTTTCTGCTCCCGAGTGTGAAAAAGAGAAGGGCGAGGCCGATCGGCCACCAGATCATGAAGCCGAGGATGATCCCGGCGATCTTCAGGGGATGCCACGGCGTCGCGTAGAAGTAGGGACGGTAGGGCTCTTCGACGGGGCCGCGCCAGCGATTGACATCAGCGGTGTAGGCCATTTCCTTCTCCATCACGGCATCACGCCGTTGTGAATGTAAATAACATTTACATAGGTAGCCGATCCCTTGGGAAAGTCAAGCAGCGCGGATGACGCACCCTTCGGATTATTTTTGGCTCTGCCGTTGAACCTTATTTCGGCTTGCCCCACGGACCGGCCGGCTTTTCGTCGGCTGCCGCTGTTCCAAGCCTGCGGTCGGTCGGGAAGCCCAGCCCGCGCAGATAGATCAGCACTTCGGCCTCGAGCAGCTCCTCCGGCGACATCGGCAGCTTGCGCCGCGCGGCATCGCCGCGGCCGAACAGCGAGGCGACACCGTGCGACATCGCCCAGATGTGCAGCGCCATCATCATCGCCGGCGGACGCGGCATGCCGGGCGGCGCCAGTGCCGCGAGCCGTTCGGCGGCGGCGCGGATGATCGCAAAGGCGCGCTCGCTCGCGGCCATCAGGGTCGGATTGGAATCGACCGGCAGGCCGGATTCGAACATCGCCGAATAGAATGCGGGCTCCTCGCGGGCGAAGGCCAGATAGGCCTTGCCGACGCGCTCGAACGCCGTGACAGTGTCGGGGCGGCCGTCGTCCCAGGCCTGCGTCAGCAGCGATTCGAACTGCTCGAAGCCGCGTTGCGCGATGCTGGCGATCAACTCGTCACGGTCGCGGAAGTGGCGGTACGGCGCGGCGGGGCTGACGCCGGCCATCCGCGCGGCATCGGCGAAGGTGAAGCCGGCCGGCCCCTTCTTCGAGATCAGGTCGAGGGCGGCCTGCAGCAACGCCTCTTTGAGATTGCCGTGATGATAGCCGCGCTCGGCGCGGCCTTGGTCCTTGCGCCAGCTCATGTGAACGGCTTTTACATGAGCCGGCGGTAAAGGTCACTAGCGGGCGGCGGCGCATCAATCAAGATTAACGGACCAGTCAGTCAGGGGGCTTCCGCGCAACGCCGTCAGGCGCGCTGCGTGACTAGGCGGGGACGTAGGTCAACCTGATCGTGTTCTCGCCTATCCGGTCGCTTGCCACCAGGCGGAGCGGCGCGCGGGGCCCGACAAAGAATGGCTTGCCGCGCCCGAGCACGATGGGCCGGAGGTACAGTCGATACTCGTCAATCAGGCCAAGCTCGGTCAGACTCCCCGCCAGGTCCGGCCCGGCGACTTCGATCTCCCCGTCGAGCCGGGCCTTCAGCCCGCGCACCGCCGCCTCAAGGTCCCCCTCGACCAGTGTCGCGTTGGGTCCGACGGATTTGAGCGAGCGCGACACGACCCACTTTGGCCGTCTCCGCCACACTGCCGCATAGTCGCGCTCCTCTGCATCCCAATCAGGAAGGTCGTCGTCCCAATAGCGCATCACCTCGTACATGCGGCGGCCATACAACATGCCGGCCACGCCGCGCACCTGCTCGATGAAATGACGAAAGAGCCCGGCGTCCGGCACCATCGCCTGATGATCGACATAGCCGTCGAGTGACTGGTTCAGTCCGAAGACGAGCTTCGCCATGGCGCAAGACCTCCACTCCAGGGCTTTCTGATTTGCTCAGGCCGGCGTGACCTGGACACGAGGTCGACCACTGGCGAGCGGAGGCCCTCTCCGCGAGTTACACAGTGGAGAGGGCCTCCATCCGCCGCGCGCGCGCGACGACCTCCCCCGCGCGCGCGGGAGAGGTTCAGGGAGCCTGCGGCTGGGACTATCGCCCCGGGATCGGCAGCACCGGCATGATTTCCACGGCTTCGCCCGGGAAGATCGAAAAATGCGGATGGTTCTCGAACAACTTTGCCGCCGCTTCATGCGAGGGCGCGCGCACCACCGTGAAGCCGGTCATCAGATTGGCGATGTCGGTGACGCCGCCCTGCCCGACCTTCTTGGTCTTGCCAAGCGGTCCGCCCATCTCGACGATCACGTCATGGTGCTTCTCGACCCAGGCGCCCCAGGCCGCCATGCCCTGCTGCTCCTTGGCGCGCCGTTCGGCCTCGGGCAGCGCGTTCCAGGCGGCCATGCGCGAGCCGGTGCTGCCGCCACCGAGATAGACGGCGAGGAAGGTGTTGGTGCTCATCTTGCGTCTCCATTGTAGTCGTTGCTGGTTGACGATGGTTAGTGATGCGATGCCGCCCTGCGGCAGCATCGCGACTTGGATCATGCGGTGTCAGCGCAGCGCCTTGCCCCAGCCGCCCTGCGGATGCTCGAAGGTCGCGGCGGCCTGCTGCACCTCTTCGGAGAAATCGGCCATCTCCTGCACCTGGCGGATCTCGATCATCTCGTTCGCGGTGGCCGGGCATTTCCTGGCCCATTCGATTGCCTCGGCGCGCGAGGCGACCTCGATCATCCAGAAGCCGCCGATCACTTCCTTGGCCTCGGTGAACGGGCCGTCGATCACGACCGGCACGCCGGTGTCGAACTTGACGCGCGCGCCGGCAGCCGGCGGATGCAGGCCTTCCAGCGTGATCAGCACGCCGGCGTCCTTCAGCGCCTGATTGTACCGCATCATCGCGGCGACCCGTTCGGGGTCGAGCTCGAGCTTGGCCGGCGTGGACTCGTAGCCGAGCGGGATCATCAGCATCATGAAACGCATTGGTCGGATTTCCTTGCCTGTTGAATCACTCGCAATCTTCACCCTCGTCATGCCGGGAAGCCCCACGCGGCGCCGGCCCGGAATCCACGACTTGCGACGGAGATCATGTATTCGGAGCGCATCGCCGGCGCGATATCGCGGAATGACGTCGGGTGTCATTTCCTGCCCACCTGCGCGCGCAGGCGCTCTCCCCGCTCGCGCAGTTCGGGCGTCAGCGCCTCGCCGAAATCCTCCGCGGCAAACACCTGGCGGATTTCGATCTCGGAGCCGACGTCGAACGGCGCGCGCTTCATCCAGTCGATCGCTTCATCGAGCGACCTGGTCTCGATCAGCCAGAAGCCGCAGACGAGATCTCCGGTCAGGCTGAACGGTCCTTGGGTCACGGTGCTCTGCCCGCCGGCATATTTGACCCGCGCGCCCTTGTTGGTCGGGTGCAGGCCCTCGCCGGCCTGCATGACGCCGGCCTTGACCATCTCCTCGTTGAACTTGCCCATCGCGGCGAGCAGTTCGGTGCTCGGCATCACGCCGGCCTCGGTATCCCTGCTCGCCTTCACGATCACCATGAACTTCATCGTCCTGCTCCGTTGTCTTGTTCAGCTGCTTTGCCGGTATCTCCGGTGCTCGTCTCAAGGACGACGCGGGGCTTGCCACGCCGACAGGGTTTGCGAAATTATTTCGGAGGTCATTGCATCGCGCGCCACAGCCCTCAGCGTTCTTGCCTGACGAGTTCTCCGTCCTGGTGCGACGGGCCGAAATAGACGTCGATGCGCGACACCTTGTCGCCGTCGAACACGAAGAACTCGGTGTTGCGAAAGCTCTTGCCGTCACGCGCGACGCAGCGATAGGTGACGAAGGCCTCGACGCCGTCGACCATGATGCGCTCGATCTCGTGGCGGCCGATCCAGCCGGAGTCGCGCCAGCACTCGGCGAAATAGGTCGGCTTGTCGATGTTCTCGCCATAGGGCGTCGAGAAGCGGAAATCCTCCGCGAACGCCGCCTCGACGGTCGCGCGGTCATTGGCGAGGTAGGCGGCGAAAAGGGAGCGGATGATCTCCGCCCTGTTGCCAGCTGCAGCCATGTCGTCTCCACACGTATCGCCCGGGCCTCCGGAGCGGCCAGCGCTCCGGAAACCCGGGCCTCCGGGAGATGACGAGCGAGACGGCGCAAAAGCGACATCACGCTACAGTTTATTTTTGGAACCGGATCGGAGGTCGGCTTGCTTCAGGTTTCCTGCGGGAACATGCCGAAATAGGGCTCGGCCTCCTTCAGGACGCGCGCGAAGGACGGCCGCCCCATCAGCCGCTCGAGATAGGCCGCCAGATGCCGATGGCCGTCTCCGAACGGCTCGACCTTGTTGCCGTAGAATATCGTCGGCGCGGCCGCGCAATCGGCCAACGAGAAGTGCTCGCCCATCATCCAGCCGCCCTGCGCGCGTTGCTGATTCAGGATCAGTTGCTGATCGAGGATCGCATAGGAGGTGCGGAGCTGGGCCCGCGCCTCGGCGACGCCATGGGGGTCCTTGCGATCGGCAGGCCGCAGGCGATCGCCGACCACCTTCTGCATCGGCAGATGGACATAGAGATCGAGAAAGCGGTCGCGCAGCCGGATCTGCAATGCGAGGTCCGGATCCTCGGGGATCAGCCTGACGGCACCGGGATAATGCCGGTCGAGATATTCGATGACGATGCTCGATTCCGGCACCGTCTCGTCCCGCGTCTCGTCGCGGAGCACGGGAAAGCGGCCGATCGGCGACAGCGCGAGCAGCGCCGCGCGCTCGGCGGGATCGCCGAGATTGACCATGTTCGGCTTGAACGGCGTGCCGTTCTCATAGAGCGCAATCAGCGCCTTCCAGCAGAACGAGGACAGCGGGTGGTAATGCAGGGTGAGCGACATCGGAACTCCATCATGGAACCAGTGCCCGGAGGACGAATCGGAGTCCGCCTGGCCGACATCTCGTGCCACGACTATTTTGCGATCGCGGTGAGCAGATACTCGAACCTCGACGCGCCTTCGTCGAGGACGCGAATCAGAGAGCGAGATCGATCGGCGAAGCGGCCGGTAATATCAGACTTCGTAATAGGCCTATCAGCGCTGCTGAAGTGAACGCGTTGCGATCATCCGCATCAGACCAAAGTCGTCCTCGATTTTCGCCCGTAAGATTACGGTGAACATCGCATGCAGACTACGGATGATAACGTGCATACTGAAAAAATACGCCGCAAGTTGAAAGAGATGCGCGGGTGCATCGGCGCATTATGCAGATCGTGCCAGGCGCGCGTGGGCAACAGGCTTTACCGATGCTAAACGGCTCGCTGCAACCTTTCCGTGAGTTGCCGCGATCCGCTTTTCCCCATCCCTTTCATTTGGACCTTCACGGAGCCCTGATGTTCAGTTTCAGCAACAAGGCCAAGATCGAGAATGCGCTGGCGCAGACTGCCGCGATCGGCAAGTCGCAGGCGGTGATCGAGTTCAAGCTCGACGGCACCATCGTCGACGCCAACGAGAACTTCCTGAATGCGATGGGCTACACGCTCGACGAGATCAAGGGCAAGCACCACAGCATGTTCGTCGATCCGGCCATTCGCGACAGCCAGGACTATCGCGCGTTCTGGGCCAACCTGAACCGCGGCGAGTTTCAGGCCGCGCAATACAGGCGCATCGGCAAGGGCGGCCGCGAGATCTGGATCCAGGCCTCCTACAACCCGATCCTGGACAAAAGTGGCAAGCCGGTCGGCGTGATCAAGTTCGCCACCGACATCACGGCGCAGAAGATTCACAGCATGGAGGAGGCCGGCAAGATCGCCGCGATCGGCCGGGCGCAGGCGGTGATCGAGTTCAACATGGACGGCACTATCGTCAATGCCAACGAGAATTTTCTAAGCGCGCTCGGCTACTCGCTCGCCGAGATCCAGGGCAAGCACCACAGCATGTTCGTGCCGCCGGCCGACCGCGACAGCGCGGCCTATCGCGACTTCTGGGCACAGCTGAACCGGGGCACGTTCGAGGCCGGCGAATTCAAGCGGCTCGGCAAGGGCGGCAAGGAAATCTGGATCCTCGCCACCTATAACCCGATCCTCGACGACCGCGGCAAGCCGTTCAAGGTCGTCAAGTTCGCCACCGACGTCACCCAGCAGAAGGTGAAAACCGCCGACAATGACGGCCAGATCGATGCGATCGGCAAGTCGCAGGCGGTGATCGAGTTCAACATGGATGGCACGATCCGCACCGCGAACCCGAACTTCCTCGCCGCGATGGGGTATTCGCTTGCCGATATCCAGGGCAAGCATCACAGCATGTTTGTCGAGCCCACTGAGGCGAGCGCGGCCGGCTACCGCGAGTTCTGGGGGGCGCTGAACCGCGGCGAATTTCAGGCCGCCGAATACAAGCGCATCGCCAAGGGCGGCCGCGAGATCTGGATCCAAGCCTCCTACAACCCGATCCTCGATCTCAACGGCAAGCCCTACAAGGTGGTGAAGTACGCCACCGATATCACCGCGCAGGCGATCGGCCGCAAGAAGGCCGACAGCGCGCGCGGCCTGATCGAGGCGGTCGCCGCCGGCAGCGAGGAGATGAGCGCCTCGATCCGCGAGATCTCGGAAACCATGACCAAGTCGAAGCAGAACGCCGCGGTCGCCACCGGCCGGGTCGAGGCTGCGGACGGACAGGCGCAGAAGCTCAATGCCGCAGCTCAGGCGATGAGCGGCATCGTCGAGATGATCTCGAGCATCACCGGGCAGATCAACCTGCTGGCGCTCAACGCCACGATCGAGTCGGCGCGTGCGGGCGAAGCCGGCCGCGGCTTCGCGGTGGTTGCCTCCGAGGTGAAGAGCCTCGCCAATCAGGCCAAGCAGGCGACCGACACGATCTCCTCGGAAATCGACGCGCTGAACTCGATCGCCGCCGAAGTGGTGAGCTCGCTGTCCGAGATCAAGGCGGCGATCGCCGGCGTCAACGAATACATCACCTCCACCGCCGCCGCGGTCGAGGAGCAGAGCATCGTCACGCAGGACATGTCCACCAACATGCAGCGCGCCTCTGCCGAACTCGCAGCGTAAGCCACGGTGCGATCCTCGAAGGATGGGCGGCCCGGGCTGGGGGCCGTGCATCCTTCGAGACGCGCCTTCTTCCCATGCTGGAAGAGTATAGAACGGCCGTCGCACCCATGTCATTGCGAGCGAAGCGAAGCAATCCACCTCGCCACACGGGAAGAATGGATTGCTTCGTCGCTATCGCTCCTCGCAATGACGGCCGAGCCAGTTGAGCGCCTCTCAGGTTGACATCACCAGGTAAAGGTCGCAGACGGTCGGGACTTCCTGCCCGAACCGATGGACCATCCGATGAATTCCGCTTCCCCCAAAGTCGCACTCGTGACCGGCGCCGCGCGTGGCATCGGGCTTGCCGCGGCGAAACGCTTTCTCGCCGACGGCTGGCGCGTCGCGCTGCTCGACATCGAGGGCGAATTGCTGCGCGCGGCGGTCGCGGCGCTGAAGCAGCCCGACGACACGCTGGCGCTCACCTGCGACGTATCGGATGCCGCTGGCGTGGCAGCCGCGATCTCTGCGATCACGGACCGGTTCGGCCGGCTCGACGCGCTGGTCAACAATGCCGGTATTGCCGTGTTCACGCCGGTGCTGGAGACCTCGGACGCCGACTGGAGCCGGATCATGGCGGTCAACCTCACCGGCCCGTTCCTGTGCACCAAGGCGGCCGCGCCGTTAATGCGCGAGCATGGCGGCGGTGCGATCGTCAACATCACTTCGATCTCGGCGGTGCGTGCCTCGACGCTGCGCTCGGCCTACGGCACCAGCAAGGCCGGGCTTGCGCATCTCACCAAGCAGCTCGCGGTCGAGCTCGCCTCGCTCGGCATCCGCGTCAACGGCGTCGCGCCCGGGCCGGTCGAGACCGCGATGGCCAAGGCCGTCCACACGCCGGAGATCCGCGCCGACTATCACGACGCCATCCCGCTCAACCGCTATGGGCTGGAGGAGGAGCTGGCGGAAGCGATCTTCTTCCTGTGCTCGGATCGCGCCAGCTACATCACCGGACAGATCCTCGCCGTCGACGGCGGCTTCGACGCCGCCGGCATCGGCCTGCCGACCCTGCGCGGCGCGCGGCGGAACGGGTAACGGTTGATCGGATGAACTAATGTCACCACCGCGACGGGACTGCGCTCCCTCGCCCCGTTCTTACGGGGAGAGGGTTGGGGTGAGGGGCCCTCTCCCCGCGCTCTGTACCAGTTAGTCTCGCGGAGACTCCCCCTCACCCGGAACGCATCTGTCGATGCGTTCCGACCTCTCCCCGCACGCGGGGCGAGGTAAAGCAGAGTCACCGCGCTATCAGCGCCCGTTCACCGCGACCACGCGCCAGGCATCGGGCAATCGGTCGATCCGCGTCAATGACAGCGGATCGATGACGAAGCGCAGCGCGAGCTCCGGCGCGAGCTCGAGCGCGATCGCCAGGATTGCGCGGATGGTGCCGGAATGCACGACCAGCACGACGTCGCCGGCCGGCAGGCGCGCGAGCCCTGCCCGCGCTCGCACGATCTGATCGGCAAAGCTTTCGCCGCCCGGCGGCCGGTTGTTGCCCGGCGATTGCCAGAACGCGCGATAGGCCGCGCCGAGCTCGGCTTCGATCTCGCTGTGGCGCCGGCCGGTCCAGTCGCCAAAATCCTGCTCGCGAAAGGCGTGGTCCTCCGCTGCCGTCAGGCCGAGCTTTGCGGCGGTCTCGCGGGTGCGCCGCGCCGGACTGCACACCGCGAGAGCGTGAGCCGGCAGCCGCGCCTGCAACGACGCGAATGCCGCGGCATCGCTGAGGTCCGCGGGCGCATCCGGGGCATGGATCACGCCGCGCGGGCCGTCGACCGGCGCGTGGCGGATCAGCCAAAGACGCGTTTCACTGTCCATCGACGCCCTAACCTAACCGCGCCGCAAGCAGCACCAGGATCGCGGTCTCCGCGACCTGCTCGGCGCCGCCGAGCACATCGCCGGTCTGGCCGCCGATTTGCCGCTTTGCCACGAGCACCATGATCAGTGCGCTCGCACCGGCCACGATCGCCGCCAGCAGCGCGCTGCCGAACGGCAAGGCGAGGACTGCGATCAGCAGCGCCAGGCCAGCCGCGACCACGGCAATTGTCCCATCGGGCCTACCGGCATTGGCGGCGAGCCCGTCCTTGCGCGCATAGGGCAGGCTGATCGCGATCCATGGCAGCACGCCGCGGCCCAGCGCGTGCGCAGATATCAGGCTCTGCACAACGAGACCATTCGGAATTGCCGCGAGAGCCGCGAGCTTGGCGGCAAAGCTCACCACCAGCGCCAGCGCGCCATAGGTGCCGAGCCGGCTGTCGCGCATGATCTCGAGCTTGGCCGCGACATCGCGGCCGCCGCCGAACCCGTCGGCAACATCGGCGAGCCCGTCCTCATGCAGCGCGCCGGTGAGCAGCGCACCGCCGCCGAGCGCGAGCGCGGCGGTGGCCAGATCCGGCACACCGATCGCCCGCAGCAGCAGGCAAAACAGGCCGATCGCCGCCCCGATGGCGGCCCCGACCAGGGGAAACAGCCGCTGCGCCCGGGCAAAGCTCTCCGGCCGCGCGCCGTCCGGATGCGGCATCGGCAAGCGGGTCAGGAAGGCGGTGGCGGTCCTGAGTTCGTCGAGCCATTGATTCATGGTGAAGGCCTGGAAATTGGGCTAAAGCGCGACGAGATCGGGCTCGATCTCATCGCGCTTTAGCTTCCTGTTAGGGCATGATCTCCGCGCAAATGCTACGCATTTGTCGCGAGGAAAACCGCTTCACACTTTTCCGGATCATGCATTAGCTTGCGGCCCGCTCGACGAGGGAATCGCATGCAGTTCAGTACTCTAGACGACATCCGCGGCTTTTGTCGCGACCTGCCGCAGGGCGACGAGGCCAGTGCCGCGGCCGCCACGCAGCGTCAGCAGAACCTGACCAAGCCGCCGGGAAGCCTCGGCCGCCTGGAAGAGGTTGCGATCTGGCTGGCGCGCTGGCAGCGGCGCGAGATGCCCCGGCTCGATCACGTCACCATCGCCGTGTTCGCCGGCAATCACGGCATCGCCGAGCGCGGCGTTTCAGCCTATCCCTCCGAGGTCACCGCGCAGATGGTGGCGAACTTCGCCGCCGGCGGCGCTGCGATCAACCAGATCGCCAAGCTTGCCGGTGCCGAGCTGCGCGTCGAGCCGCTCGAGCTGGCGCGCCCGACCCGCGACTTCACGACCGGGCCGGCGATGGACGCCGCCGATTTCCTGGTCGCGCTCGATACCGGCTGGCGCACGGTGCCCGAGCAATGCGATTTGCTCGTGGTCGGCGAGATGGGCATCGCCAACACCACGGTCGCCGCGACGCTGTGCGCCGCGTTGATGGGCGGGCGCGGCGTACGCTGGGCCGGCCGCGGCACCGGCGTCGACGATGCCGGGCTGATACGCAAGCGCACCACGATCGATGCGGCGCTCAAGCTGCATCGCGGCGTGATCGACGATCCGCTCGTCACCGCGATGTCGCTCGGCGGACGCGAGCTCGCGGCGATCGCGGGCGCCGTGCTGGCGGCGCGCGCACGCTGCATTCCGGTGCTGCTTGACGGCTTCGTGGCGACAGCCGCGGTGCTGCCGCTGGCGCGGCTTCAACCCGACAGCCTCGCGCATTGCCGCGCCGGACATGTGTCGGCCGAACTCGGCCACCGCGAATTGCTGCGCGAGCTCGAACTCGCCCCCTTGCTCGATCTTAACATGCGGCTCGGCGAAGGCTCCGGCGCGGGGGTTGCGATCCTTTTGTTGCGCGCGGCGCTCGCCTGTCATGGCGGCATGGCGACCTTTGCCGAGGCCGGCGTCTCCGGCGCGGGCTGAGGCTCTCGGGAGAGCCGGAAGGTTCCCTCAAAAAGCCGGTGCATAGCGTCGGCACGGGCCGCAATCTTCGCGTGCGCAGCATGACCTCTACGCGCTTAAGGCCTAACCTTCGCGGCGGTGGGACGCCGGCCGGCGTCTCAGCCGTGCTGAACCAGATACCGGGGAGAAATCACCTCATGTCGGGCGTTCTCATCAATCTGATCATTCAAGTCATCAGCGGAGCCGTCGGCGGCAATGTCGCGGCGGGAGCGGCCAAGAACATCGATCTCGGCACGCTCGGTAACACCATCGCAGGCGCCATCGGCGGCGGCGCGGGCGGACAGCTTCTGGGCATGCTGATCCCGCTGCTCGCCAATTCCGGCGCGACGCCTGACATCGGCAGCATCATCGGTCAGGTCGCCGGCGGCGGCGTTGCCGGCGCCGTGCTCACTGCGATCGTGGGGGCGCTCAAGAACCGCGCGGCCTGAGCCACCTGCTGTCGCGACCGGGACATCGGTCTTGACGATGCCCCATTCCGGCGCGAGCCTTGCGGCTTCAGATGCGGCGGCACCTCGATCGCATCGTGGCAGGGATTGCGCGCATGAAAATACTTGTCGCGGCGGCAGCTCTCTGCGCAACGGTTAGCTGCGCGCAAGCCGATGTTCGTATCCTCGCCAGCCCCGGCGGGCAGGTCGGCCCGTTCATCGAACTGTTCGACAAGGTGCGCGAGTCGGGCGAGCGCGTCGTGATCGACGGGCCCTGCCTGTCGGCCTGCACCCTGGTGCTCTCGATGGTGCCGGGCGACCGCATCTGCGTGACGCGGCGCGCCGTGCTCGGCTTCCACGCCGCGCGCTCGATCGACCGGCGCGGCCGCACCTATGCCGAGCCGGAAGCGTCCGTGGCGGTGCTGCAAGCCTATCCGGCACCGGTGCGCGGCTGGATCGTGCGCCGCGGCGGCCTGACCTCGCGCCTGCTATTGCTGCGCGGCCGCGAGCTCGCGGCGATCTATCCGCGGTGCAGGTAGCGGCGTGGATTGCGTCTTTCTTGACCCGCCGACGCTAAAGCGGGATGGGTTTAGGTTGAATCGATTTGGGATTCCCAAATCAGTGTGTTTCTGATTCACCATGCTGGCTGG
>NZ_JAQOSR010000065.1:0-43836 GCF_046718885.1 Bradyrhizobium sp. UFLA01-814
TTTCAAGGCAGAAGACGGCATACGCGATGATATCCTAAGTCTCGTGGGCTCGGAGATGTGTATAAGAGACAGACCCTGGAGGCCGACATCGCGGCCGTGCTGGGGACGCGGTCGATCGTGCTGGTCGGCATGATGGGGGCCGGCAAGTCGACCATCGGCCGCCGGGTGGCGGCGCGACTCAAGCTGCCGTTCGCCGATGCCGACACCGAGATCGAGGCGGCGGCGCGGATGACGATCCCGGAGATCTTCGAGACCCACGGCGAGCCCTATTTCCGCGACGGCGAGGCGCGGGTGATCGCCCGCATCCTCGATAACGGCCCGATCGTGCTGGCGACCGGCGGCGGCGCCTTCATGCGCGAGGAGACCCGCAACCGGATCCGCGACCGCGCGATCTCGATCTGGCTCAAGGCCGACAGTGATATCATCATGCGCCGGGTGCGCCGCCGCGCCGATCGTCCGCTGTTGCACACCCCCGACCCCGAGGCGACCGTCAACCGATTGCTCAGCGAGCGCGAGCCGGTCTACCGGAATGCCGATCTGACGATTGCCTCGCGCGACGTGCCGCACGACCGCATCGTCGACGAATGCCTCGAGGCCCTGCATGCGCATCTGTGCGGTGCGCGTCCGGCCAACGAGCCACCACCTGACGGATTGAACGCGACCTCATGACTGCGCCCTTGAAACATTCTGCCTCCGTCACCGTCGACGTCGCGCTCGGCGACCGCGCCTATGACATCGTCATCGGCCGCGGCGTGCTGCAGTCGCTCGGCGAGCGTGTCGCGGCGCTGCGGCCCGGCGTGCGTACCGCCATCGTCACTGACCGCACCGTTGCCAAGCACTGGCTGGAGCCGACCGAGGCGTCGCTCGCAGCGGCAGGCGTGCCGACGTCGAGGATCGTGGTCGAGGAGGGTGAGGGCTCGAAGAGCTATGCCACGCTGACCGAGGTCAGCGAAGCGCTGATCGCGGCGAAGATCGAGCGCAATGACCTCGTGATCGCGCTCGGCGGCGGCGTGGTCGGCGATCTCGCCGGCTTCGCGGCCGCGATCCTGCGCCGCGGCGTCGATTTCGTGCAGGTGCCGACCTCGCTGCTGGCGCAGGTCGATTCTTCCGTCGGCGGCAAGACCGGCATCAACTCGCCGCAGGGCAAGAACCTGATCGGGGCATTCCACCAGCCGGTGCTGGTCATCGCCGACACCTCGGTGCTCGACACGCTGTCGCCGCGCCAGTTCCGCGCCGGCTACGCCGAGGTCGCGAAATACGGCATCCTCGGTGACGAGGCCTTCTTCGCCTGGCTCGAGAAGAATCACACCGACATCTTCTCTGGCGGCGCCGGGCGCGAGCACGCGATCGCGACTTCGTGCCGCGCCAAGGCGGGCGTCGTCTCGCGCGACGAGCGCGAGACCGGCGAGCGGGCGCTGCTCAATCTCGGCCACACCTTCGGCCATGCGCTGGAGGCCGCGACCGGCTTTTCGGATCGCCTGTTCCACGGCGAGGGCGTCTCGGTCGGCATGGTGCTGGCGGCGGAATTCTCGGCGCAGCTCGGCATGATCTCGTCCGATGATGCGGGGCGCATCGCGCATCATCTGTCCGCGGTCGGATTGCCGACGCGCCTGCAGGATATCGCAGGCTTCGCGCAGGAAGGTCTTGCCGACGCCGACGCTCTGTTGGCGCTGATGGCGCAGGACAAGAAGGTCAAGCGCGGCAAACTCACCTTCATCCTGCTGGAGGCCGTCGGTCGCGCCGTGATCGCCAACAATGTCGAGCCGCAGCCGGTGCGCGACTTCCTGCAAGCCAAGCTGAAAGCCTAGAGCGGGATGACTCTTCCTCGGATCGTCATCCCACTCTATCTCTTTGATTTGAGCATGATCTTTTCGGAAAACCGCTACACACGTTTCCGGATCATGCTCTAACCACGGATCAATTCAGTGGGATGGTTCACCTTCTCGATCGTGCTGCTCTGTCTCTTCATCTCGGCGTTTTTCGCGGCGAGTGAGACGGCGCTGACCGGCGCCTCGCGCGCCAGCATGCTGCGGCTGTCGAAGCAGGGCAACACCGATGCCGGTGTGGTGTCGAAGCTGTTCAACATGCGCGAGCGCATGATCGGCGCGCTGCTGCTCGGCAACAACATCGCCAATATCGGCGCCTCGGCGCTGGCGACCGGCGTGTTCACCGCCTGGTTCGGCGACGTCGGCGTGCTCTATGCCACCGCGGTCATGACCGTGATGGTGGTGGTGTTCGCCGAGGTGCTGCCCAAGACCATCGCGATCAACGCGCCCGACCGCATCTCGCTTTTGGTCGCGCGGCCGATGCGGCTGACGATCTTCGTGCTGGGGCCGCTGCTCACTATCATCGAGACCATCGTGCTGGCGCTGATGAAGCTGCTCGGCATCAAGGTCGGGGCGCATCAGGCGGTGCTGTCGCCGACCGAACGTCTGCGCGGTGCGGTCGATCTGTTGCATCACGAGGGCAAGGTCGAGAAGCAGGACCGCGACATGCTCGGCGGGTTGCTGGATCTCAGCGAGCTGCAGGTCTCCGACGTCATGGTCCATCGTACCGAGATGACCATGGTCAACGCCGACCTGCCGCCCGAGGAGCTGGTGCGCGAGGTGCTGGCGAGCGAATACACCCGCATCCCGCTGTGGCGCGAGAAGCCGGAGAACATCGTCGGCGTGCTCCACGCCAAGGACCTGCTGCGCGCGATGCGCGCCAACGACGGCGACATGTCCGCGATCGATGCCACCGCGATCGCGCTGCCGCCCTGGTTCGTGCCGGAGATGCGTCCGGTCTCCGAACAGCTGAAGGCGTTCCGCCGCCGCAAGACCCACTTCGCCCTCGTGGTCGACGAGTATGGCGAGGTCGAAGGCATGGTGACGCTGGAGGACATCCTGGAGGAGATCGTCGGCGACATCTCCGACGAGCATGACGTCGTCGTCGCCGGCGTGCGGGCCCAGCCGGACGGCTCGGTCGTGGTCGACGGCTCGGTGCCGATCCGCGATCTCAACCGTGCGATGGACTGGCGCCTGCCGGACGAGGAGGCGACCACGGTCGCCGGGCTCGTGATCCATGAGGCGCGCTCGATCCCGGAGCGCGGCCAGAGCTTCACCTTCCACGGCTTCCGCTTCCGCGTGCTCCGCCGCGAGCGCAACCGCATCACCGCGCTGCGCATCGTCGCCGTCCCGCGCGAGACCGAGCTGGAGGAGAAGAAGCCGAAGCGGGCGGGGACGGCGTTCTAGTTCGAGCTGGCTAGTCTCCTAGCACCGTCACCCTGAGGAGCGCGTAGCGCGTCTCGAAGGGTCGACAGCCCGGCTGGTGGCCGTGCATCCTTCGAGACGCGCTGCGCGCTCCTCCAGTGACAAAGGCGCAGCCTTTGCGCGGGGATGACGGGTCTGATGGATGTGCCTCGCTACTCGATATCGATCGAGATGCCCGACAGCTTCCACGCGCCGTCGGAGGGGATGAAGCCGAGCTGATACTTCACCTGCTTGGGCGCGGTGTCGAAATGCCCCTTCAGCCGCAGCACGCCCTTGTCGTCGATCTTGGCGTCCTCATCGAGCACGATCGGCTTGGCCACCACGGCGTCGAACACCGCATGCTTGTCGACCAGATCCTTGAAGATGGTCTTGAGCTTGTCCGGCGGAAACTGGTCGCGGAACGGCTTTGAGATCTTGGCGTGGAACACGGTGAAATTGTTCGCGGCCACCGCATCGTTGAGCGACACCAGGATGCTCTTGACCAGCACCTCCTGGACGAACGGGCTCGGCATGTCCAGCGCCGAGGCCGGACGCATCGCGCAGATCAGGAGCAGGCCGGCGGCGGTGACGATCGACCGGAAACGTGGCCAGCAAGGGATCATCAATGGCCCCATATCATGCGTGGCGGTGCAATCCGTAGTTTCACCTGCTCACCTATGGAGCAGGTCCATCCTGTTCTCATAAAGGAAAACCACTGCTTCGTCTTGAGGCAAGCGCGCACTAGCGCGGCTTTTCCCCGGGGCCGTGGGCGTGGATCGCCAGCGCATGCACCGAGCCGGCGAGTTCCTGCGCCAGCGTCGCATTTATCATGCGATGGCGTTCGATCCGGCTCTTCCCTTCGAAGGCCGGAGACACAATATATACCCGAAAGTGCGTCTCCCCGCCTGGCCTGTGGCCGGCGTGGCCCTCATGCAGATGTGACTCGTCGACGACGTCGAGGCTTTCCGGCAAGAAAGCTTCACGCAACTTGTTTATGATAGCGTCTTTGGTGCTCATGGCGGCGGAGTTAGGTTCGCGACAGCTTTTCGTCAATGGTGCAAGCGGGAAACGAGGTCTGCGCAATGTCAAGACTTGAAGATTTGTGCATTGCGTAGTCAAAGAGAACATGCCGATCGATTCATCAAAATTCTTCGACTCCATTCGCATCAAGCCGACCAAGGTGAGTGCGAAGCGCCAGGCGCAGGCCGGCGAGCAGGCTGTGACCTGCGAGTGGGCGGGTTGCCAGAACAAGGGCGCGCATCGCGCCCCGAAGGGCCGCGAGAATTCGCGCGAGTATTGGCACTTCTGTCTCGATCACGTCCGCGAATACAACCAGTCCTACAATTTCTTCCAGGGGATGAATCCTGACGACGTCGCGCGCTACCAGAAGGACGCGCTGACCGGCCACCGTCCGACCTGGAAGATGGGCGCCAACAACGGCAAGAAGGGCGACAGCGGTCTCGATGCCGCCGCCGATCCGTTCCACGTGTTCTCCGAGCTCAACGGCCGCGGCCGCTGGCGCCCCGGACCGGGCGGCGCGGAGCCCAAGCCCGAGACCCGCAAAATCATGAACGCCGAGCGCAAGGCGCTGCAGGTGATGGGGTTAGGGGCCGAGGCGACGCTCGAAGACGTCAAGTCGAAGTACAAGGCGCTGGTCAAGCAGCACCATCCCGACGCCAATGGCGGCGACCGCTCGACCGAGGATCGCCTGATCGAGATCATCAAGGCGTACAATTACCTGAAGACCGTGGTGCGCGAGGCCTGAGCTCTCTCGTCCTCGTCGCCCCTGCCTAGTGCGCAGTTGCCCACGGGAGCAGGGGCCCATAACCACCGGCCGTTATCGTTCGCACAAGATGTCTGCCCGATTGCCCCATCGATGGGCCGCGGCGTATGGGTCCCTGCGTTCGCAGGGACGACAGAGGAGCGTGGCTCCGCCGTCGTCCAACGATGCAGTTTTGTAGCCCGGATGAAGCGCAGCGCAATCCGGGGCACATCTATCCGCGGTGGGACCGCTCCCGGATTTTCGCGGAGCCTGTCATCGGGCGCGCGTTCGCGCGACCCGTTGACTCCATCCGGGCTACGGGTCGGCGTTAGCTCTCACCCCTTCGGCATCGCCCCGACATAGGACGAGCTCGGCCGGATCAGCCTTCCAGTGCGCCGCTGCTCCAGGGCGTGCGCGGTCCAGCCGGCGGCACGGGCCACCGCGAAGATCGGCGTGAACGCCTGCCGCGGGATTTCCAGCCCATCGAGCAGGATCGCGGTGAAGAACTCGACATTGGTCTCGAGCGGCCGCTCCGGATTCTTCTTCCGCAGCGCCTCGCGGATATAGGCCTCGACCTCGGCGGCAAATGGCAGGTCGGCACCACTGGCCTCGAGGCGCTCGATCGCGACCTTCAGCACGTCGGCGCGCGGGTCGCGCACGCGATAGACCCGGTGACCAAACCCCATCAGCCGTTCGCCGTGCGCCAGCGCGCCGTCAACCCAGGGCTTGATGCGCTCGCGCGTCCCGATCGCGTCCAGCATCTCCAGCACCGGCTCCGGCGCGCCGCCATGCAGCGGGCCGGTCAGCGCGCAATAGCCACCGGTGATCGCCGCGAACAGATCGGCCTGCGTCGAGGCGATCACCCGCGTGGTGAAGGTCGACGCATTCATGCCGTGATCGCAAACGGTGACGAGATAGGCGTCGAGCGCGGCGACCTCGCGCGGCTCGACCTTGCGGCCCAGCAGCATGCGCAACGTGTCCGCGGCGTGGCCGGCATTCGGGTCCGGCGCGATCGGGTCATGTCCCCTGGCGTGCTGGACCAGGGCGCCCGCGATCACCGGGAAGGCGCCGACGATGGTCGCCTCGTGCTCCAACCCGTTCTCGCCGCGGAGGCCTGCGATCGCGGCCCTGAAGCCGTCGACGATGGACATGCCGCGCGTTGCCGGCAGCAGGTCCGGCAGCCGGGCGAAGGCGCGTTCGCGGGCGGCGCCGAGGCTGGCGCGGACATTGGCTTCGCTCAGCGCCTTACCGGTGGCGCCGTTCCACAGCCGCGCCGTGACGCCCTCGAAGCTCGACTTGTCCGCGAGGTCGGCGACGTGCTCGCCGGCGATAATCAACTCGCCGCGCTCGCCGTCGACGTGGCTCAACACGGTCTCGGCGGCGGGAACGCCATCCAGACCGATCTGGCTCTTGGTGAGATGCATATTCATGGCCTGATCTCCTTGCTTCACCCCTTCAAGGTCAGGCCTCTCGACGAGTTGATCAATCTTGATTATATAAATCAATATGAAAAAATCCGCCGAGCTTTACCTCTCCGCCCGGGAGGCCGCGGCCGAGCTCGCGATCTCGCCGGCGACCCTCTACGCCTATGTCAGCCGCGGGCTGATCCGCTCCGAGCCGTCGCCGGATTCGCGCAGCCACCGCTACCGCGCCGAGGACATCAGGGGGTTGAAGGAGCGCCGCGTGCCGTCGCCGGAGCCGCGCGGCTTCCGTAATTTCGACGCCGACCTGCCGGTGATGGATTCGGCGATCGCGACCATTACCGAGCAGGGCCCGATCTATCGCGGCGTCAACTGCGTCGAGCTCGCCGAGCGCGACACGCTGGAGCACACCGCGACGCTGCTGTGGGACGTCACCGGCGTCGATCCGTTCGCGCCGGACAATTGTCCGCAGGTCTCGGACGAAATGCGCGCCATCGCTGAGGCCGCGCGCCGCGCCCAGCCGATCGACCGGACGGTGGCCGTGCTGGCGCTGGCGGCAAGTGCCGATCCCGGCGCCTTCACCCGCGCGCCGGACGGCCGCGCGATGGTCGGCGGCCGCATCTTGCGGCTGCTGGTCGCGACCATGCTGAACGCTGCGCCATCGAACGAGCCGCTGCACGAGCAGGTGGCGCGGGTCTGGACGCCTGACAACAAGCACGCGCCCGATCTGATCCGCCGCGCGCTGGTGCTGCTCGCCGATCATGAATTGAACGCGTCGACCTTCACCGCGCGTTGCGCGGCATCGACCGGGCTCAATCTGTACGACGCCGTGATCGCGGGTCTCGTCGCGTTGAAGGGCCCGATGCATGGCGGTGCCGGCGTGCTCGCCTCGCGCCTCGTCAAGACGATGCTCGACAATGACGTTGCGCCGGTGGTTCGCGAGCGCGTTGCGCTTGGCGAGCGGTTCGCCGGCTTCGGGCACGGCGTCTACAAGAAGGGCGATCCGCGGGCGATCTCGCTGCTCGAGGCGCTGACGCGGGCCGGCGCGCCGCGCAAATTCACCAGGGAAGTACCGGAGCGGATCGCGGAGGCGACCGGCGAATTCGTCAACATCGACTACGCGCTGGCGGTGCTGGTGCATGCGCTGCGGATGCCGGCGGGCAGCGAGCTCGCGCTGTTTGCGATGGCCCGCAGCGTCGGCTGGATCGCGCATGCCAGCGAGCAGCTTCAGCTCGGCAAGTTGATCAGGCCGCGTGCCCGCTATGTCGGCCCGGCACCCGGGCGTGGCGGGACCACCAACAGCATCTAGCTATTTCGCCGGCTTGGCCGGTTCGATCAGGCTGCCGCCGTGGCGGCGGCGGATGGTCCAGACGGCCAGCGCCAGGATGACGGCGGCGCCCGCGACCGCAAACATCCAGAGATGTTTCCCGGCATGTTCATGGTGCGGCAGGCCGGCATAGTCGTGCAGCGCGGTCACGGCGAGTACGCCGGGCAGCACATGCGCCGGCGCCCAGAGCAGGATCGCGGGAATGTTGACCGCGTAGAAGCGCGCCGGCGGCATGTCGAGCGCGCCGGCCGTGATCGGCACGAAGGCGCGGATCGGCGGCACGAAGCGGGCGAAGAACACCGCGAGCACGCCCCAGCGATTGAAGAACGCCTCGCTCTGCGCAACCACGCGCGGGTAGTTGGAGAGCGGCCAGGCCGACAGGATCTCGCGCTGGCTGCGGTGGCCGATCAGATAGGCGGTGCCGTCGCCGAGCATCGCGCCGGCGGCCGCCGCGGCGAGCACCGGGAGCAGCTTCAGTTCCCCGCCCGGCACCAGCGCGCTCAACGCCAGGATGATGGTCGAACCCGGCACCAGGGAGCCGATCACCGGAACCGCTTCCAGCAGGGCGGCCAGAAACAGTGTCAGATAGGCAAGCCAGGAATGGGCCGAAACGAACGCGATGAACGGGTCAAGGAATGAAGTCACAAAATTCCCATGCAGCGGTGATATCGGCTTGAGAGCTAACAACTCCCTGCCGGGGTGAAAAGTGCCTCGGAAAGCCAGGGCGCCCACGCGCTGCGGCAAAAGTACGGCGTGATTCGCAGGGCAGCCTTTCAAAAACCGGCGTCCGGACCTATCTTCATGATAGGACAACGGAACTTTGATTGGCCCACGGGCTTCTGCCGGCCGTTGCTCTCTGCTAGGCTTGTGCCTAGCACCCCATCCGCAGCCAAACGATCAATCTGGTTTCGGGAATGCCCGTGACCTCGGAGGATGAATGACGACCGCCGTCCAGACCAAAACACAAGAACCCGTCGGCTTGCCCGACATGAAGGTGTCGGTCCGGCAGGTCTTCGGGATCGATAGCGATCTGGAAGTTCCCGCCTATTCGGAAGTCGATCCGCATGTGCCGGAAACCGATCCGGACTATCGCTTCGATCGCGCGACCACGCTCGCGATCCTCGCTGGCTTTGCCAAGAATCGTCGCGTGATGGTCACCGGCTATCACGGCACCGGCAAGTCGACCCACATCGAGCAGGTTGCGGCCCGCCTCAACTGGCCCTGCGTGCGCGTCAACCTCGACAGCCACATCAGCCGTATCGATCTCGTCGGCAAGGACGCCATCGTGGTCAAGGACGGCAAGCAGGTCACCGAATTCCGCGATGGCATCCTGCCCTGGGCGCTGCAGCACAATATCGCGCTCGTGTTCGACGAATACGACGCCGGCCGCCCGGACGTGATGTTCGTGATTCAGCGCGTGCTGGAAGTCTCCGGTCGCCTGACGCTGCTCGACCAGAACAAGGTGATCAAGCCGCATCCGGCGTTCCGCCTGTTCTCGACCGCCAATACGGTCGGCCTCGGCGACACCTCGGGCCTCTATCACGGCACCCAGCAGATCAACCAGGGCCAGATGGACCGCTGGTCGATCGTTACCACGCTGAACTACCTCGCCCATGACGAGGAAGTGGAGATCGTGCTGGCCAAGGCGCGCCACTACCGCACGCAGGAGGGCCGCGACATCGTCAACAAGATGGTGCGGCTGGCGGACCTCACCCGCAACGCCTTCGCCAACGGCGACCTGTCGACGGTGATGAGCCCGCGTACGGTGATCACCTGGGCCGAGAACTCGGACATCTTCAACGACATCGGCTTTGCGTTCCGCGTCACCTTCCTCAACAAGTGTGACGAATTGGAGCGGCCGCTGGTCGCCGAGTTCTACCAGCGCTGTTTCAACGTCGAGCTGCCGGAATCCTCGGTCAACGTGGCGCTCAGCTAGTCCATGCCGAAAATCTCCGTCGAGCGCACAGTCACCCAGACGAAGAAAGCGGTGCTCGGCGGATTGCTCCACTACAACAACGAGAAGATGGGGAAGCAGAAGTACAAGCGCTTCGCCATCTCGCTGCGGCAAGGCGACAAGATTGTCGGCGGCATCGTCGGCGAGGTTTGGACCGCGGTGTTGTTCATCCAGTTGTTCTGGATGGAGCAGAAGTTTCGCAACAAGGGCTTTGGCGCGAAGCTGATCAAGGCGATCGAGGACGAGGCGCGGCGCTTCGGAGCGACGCGATCTTATCTGGATACGATGAGCTTCCAGGCGCCGGGCTTCTACCGCGCCAACGGATATAAAGAGTTCGGTTCGATTGAGGGGTATCCCGGCGGCGTAACGCGCCATTGGTTTACGAAATCGCTATGACAACCTCCAACATCAAATTCCGTCCCGGATCCAAGGAAGCGCCGACCGAGCCGTTCAAGCGCTCGGTGTCGGCGTGCCTGAAGGCGATCGCCAAGAAGCCGGAGCTCGAGGTCTCCTTCGCCGCCGAGCGCCCCGGGCTCGCGCCCGGCAAGGCGCGGCTGCCGGAGCCGGCGCGCAAGATGACCAAGCGTGATGCGGCGATCGTGCGCGGCCACGCCGATTCGATCGCGCTCAAGATCGCCTGTCACGATCCCAAGGTGCATCGCAAGCTGATGCCGGGCAATCCGCAGGCGCGCGGCGTGTTCGAGGCGGTCGAGCAGGCGCGCGTCGAGGCGATCGGCTCGCGGCGAATGGCGGGCGTTGCGAAGAACCTCACCGCGATGCTCGACGATCATTTCCACCGCGGCAAGTATGACGAGATCACCGACCGCGCCGATGCGCCGCTGTCGGATGCGCTGGCGATGCTGGTGCGCGAACGTCTCACCGGCATGGCGCCGCCCGCCGCCGCCAAGAAGATGGTCGATCTCTGGCGCCCGACGCTGGAGGACAAGATCGGCTCGCGGCTCGACAAGCTCAGCCGTTTCACCGAGGACCAGGCGAGGTTCGGCGACCTCGTCCACGATCTGCTGTCGGCGCTCGATCTCGGCGACGACCGCAACATGGATTCCGACGATGACGACGACCAGGACGAGAACCAGGACGGCGAGAGCGATCAGTCCGGCGCCGAGGGCTCGCCCGACTCCGATGCCGCGCAGGAGATGAGCGCCGACCAGGCGCAGACGTCCGCGGAAGAGATGAGCGAAAGCGCGATGGAGAGCGCGCAGGCCTCCACGTCGGACACATTCGACGACGGCGAGCTCGGCGACGACGAGACGCCGGGCGAGGCGACACGGCCGAATGCGCGCGGCCAGAACGAGCCGCGCGGTCCGGAATATCACGCCTTCGCGCCGAAGTTCGATGAGGTGATCGCCGCCGAGGATCTCTGCGATCATGACGAGCTCGAGCGGCTGCGCTCCTATCTCGACAAGCAGCTCGCGCATCTGCAGGGCATCGTGGCGCGGCTCGCCAACCGCCTGCAGCGCCGCCTGATGGCACAGCAGAATCGCGCCTGGGATTTTGACCTCGAGGAGGGCATCCTCGATCCGGCGCGGCTGTCGCGCGTCGTCACCGATCCCTATCACCCGCTGTCCTTCATGCATGAGAAGGAGGCCACCTTCCGCGACACCGTGGTGACGCTGCTGCTGGATAACTCCGGCTCGATGCGCGGCCGCCCGATCACGGTCGCCGCCACCTGCGCCGACATCCTGGCGCGGACGCTGGAGCGGTGCGGCGTCAAGGTCGAGATCCTCGGCTTCACCACGCGCGCCTGGAAGGGCGGGCAGTCGCGCGAGGCGTGGCTCGCGGCCGGCAAGCCGGCCAATCCGGGCCGCCTCAACGATCTCAGGCACATCATCTACAAGTCGGCCGATGCACCCTGGCGTCGCGCGCGCAAAAATCTCGGGCTGATGATGCGCGAGGGCCTGCTCAAGGAGAACATCGACGGCGAGGCGCTCGACTGGGCGCACAAGCGCCTGCTCGCGCGTCCCGAGCAGCGCCGAATCCTGATGATGATCTCCGACGGTGCGCCGGTCGACGACTCCACGCTGTCGGTCAATCCCGGCAACTATCTCGAGCGGCATCTGCGTCACATCATCGACGAGATCGAAACCCGCTCGCCGGTCGAGCTGATCGCGATCGGCATCGGTCACGACGTGACGCGCTACTATCGCCGCGCCGTGACCATCGTGGACGCCGAAGAGCTCGGCGGTGCCATCACCGAAAAGCTCGCCGAGCTGTTCAGCGAGACTCACGGCTCGGCGCCCGCGCCGGGCATCCGGCGCCGCCTCCACTCGTGAGACATGCGCTCACCCCCTAGCCGCCGCCGTTTCCTCCAGGGTATGGCGGCGGGGCTGTCGGCCGCCACATTGCCGCGTCTTGCGCAGGCGCAGAGCGCGACCCAGCCGCCGGCAACGCCGAGGCCGGCTGCGAGGCCGAGCCCCTACCGGGTCAACGAACCGGTTTCGATCGACGTCAACGCACGGCCGCTGCCGTCGTTCGACACCCGCGATCGCGCGCGCACGCGGTTCGGCGCGCTGGAGTATCGCAGCGGGCTGATCCTGACCTCGTCGTTCTCCGGCTTCGGCGGCCTCTCCGCGCTACGGCTCGATCCCAAGGGTGAACGCTTCATCGCGGTCAGCGATCAGGGCAGCTGGTTCACCGGCCGCATCGTTTATCGTGGCCGGGAGATGGTCGGGCTCGACGACGTCGAGGCGGCGCCGCTGCTCGGCGCCGACGGCAGGCCGATCACCGTGACCCGCGGCTGGTATGATTCGGAATCGCTCGCGCTCGACGGCTCGTTCGCCTATGTCGGGCTCGAGCGGGTCAACCAGGTGCTGCGCTTCGATTTCGCCAAGGGCTTTACCCGCGCGCGCGGCGAGGTGGTGCCGCTGCCGGCGGCGGCCCGCAAACTTCCGAACAACAAGGGGCTGGAGGGCCTCGTCTTCGTGCCCAAGGCCACGGGCCAGCTGCTCGCCGGCACGCTGATCGCGTTCTCGGAACGCGGGCTCGATGCGAACGGCAACCTGATCGCCTTCCTGGTCGGCGGCAAGACGCCGGGCCAGTTCAGCATCCGCCGCAGCGAGAATTTCGACATCAGTGACGCGGTCCTGCTGCCGTCGGGCGGCCTGTTGATTCTGGAGCGGAAATTCTCCTGGTTCGGCGGCGTCGGCATCCGCATCCGCCGTCTCGCGCTGTCCGATATCGCGCCCGGCGCCCTGGTCGATGGCCCCGCGATCTTCAGTGCCGATCTCGGCAACGAGATCGACAATATGGAAGGCATCGACGCCCATGTCACGGAGGAGGGCGAGACCGTGCTGACCATGGTCTCCGACGACAATTTCTCCCTGATCCAGCGCAATCTGCTGCTGCAGTTCACGCTGGTGGACTGAGGCGCCGGCCCGGAGGGACGCGGTCCGGACATTGCTGATCTGCGCCGCGGCCTGCGCGGCCTTCCGGACGGTTGGTGATCGGCCGTGGTGCCTCTATCTTAACCGGGCCCTCTCCCCGATCCCGGATATCCGCCGCATGAGCACCCTGTTTTCCCCGATCGAACTGCGCGACCTGAAACTCTCCAATCGCATCATGGTCTCGCCGATGTGCCAGTATTCGGCCATCGACGGCTCCGCCAACGACTGGCACTTCACCCACATCAACATGCTGGCCCTGTCGGGCGCGGCGATGTTCTGCATCGAAGCCACCCATGTCGAGGATATCGGCCGGATCACGCCGGGCTGCCTCGGTCTTTACAACGATGCCAACGAGGCGGCGCTGAAGCCGATCCTGGCCTCGGTGCGCAAGCATTCGAAAGCGGCCGTCGCCATGCAACTCGCCCATGCCGGCCGCAAGGCGTCGAGCCAGCGTCCCTGGGAGGGCGGGCAGTTGATCCCGATTGCCGAAGGCGGCTGGCAGACGGTCGGACCATCCGATGTCCCGCACAAGGAAGGCGAGGCTGCGCCGGCGGCGCTCGACGATGCCGGCCTGAAGCGCATCCGCGAGGCCTTTGTCGCGTCGGCAAAGCGCGCCGACCGGCTCGGCATCGATGCGCTCGAGCTGCACGGCGCGCACGGCTATCTGCTGCACCAGTTCCTGTCGCCGATCGCCAACAAGCGGACCGACCGCTATGGCGGCTCGCTCGAAAACCGCATGCGCTTCCCGCTGGAAGTGTTCGACGCCGTGCGCGCCGTATTCCCGGATCACAAGCCGATCGGCATGCGGGTGTCGGCGACCGATTGGGTCGAGGGCGCCTGGGACCTTGCGCAGACCATCGAGTTTGCCAAGGAGCTGAAGAAGCGCGGCGTTGACTGGATGGATGTCTCGTCCGGCGGCGTCTCACCGTTGCAGAAGATCCCGCTCGGGCCGGGATACCAGGTGCCGGCGGCGCTGGCGGTCAAGGAGGCGACCGGCGTCACCACGATGGCGGTCGGCCTGATCACGGAAGCGAAGCAGGCGGAGGAGATCGTCTCGTCCGGCAAGGCCGATATGATCGCGCTCGCCCGCGGCATGCTCTACGACCCGCGCTGGGGCTGGCACGCCGCCGCCGAGCTCGGCGGCGAGGTGAGCGCGCCGCCGCAATACTGGCGCTCGCAGCCCTCGACGCAGAAGGCGCTGTTCGGCAAGACCACGTTCGGGACGCGGTAAGTTCACCCACTGTCATTCCGGGGCGGTCCGCAGGACCGAACCCGGAATCTCGAGATTCCGGGTTCGATGCTGCGCATCGCCCCGGAATGACGATGCAATTCATCCTGTTTGGGCACCGAACCAGCGCGTCAGCGCGGCGTCGAGGCCCGCCAAGTCTTCGTCGTCGGCCGCCCAGGCGATACAGGCATCCGGACGGATCAGCAGCGAAGGGCCGCCGCGTCTTGACACGTTACGTCTTGGCACGCATCGCACGAAGATGTCCCAGCGCGCCGCGATCGCTGACGCAGCTCCATCAGTCGCATCGACCAGCACGGCCCTGCCGTCCTCCATCTGATCGAACAGGGTTGTCTCCGCGCCGCCGTCGCCGAGAGCAAAATTGCCGGAGAGCCGGCCGACCGATGGATGGTCGCTGCCGAGATCGTAACGGATCCTGACGCCGCTGATCATTTCGCCGAAGTAGCGGGTGCCCTCGTCGAGGCTCATCAGGTCCGCGACGATCTCGCGCAACGCGTCCGTCATGACATCAGGCCGCATCAAGGCGACCTGGGCGCGGGTGTTGGCGAGCACTTTTGCCGCGATCGGATGCCGTTCTTCCGTGTAGCTGTCGAGCAGGCTTTCGGGCATGCGATCGCAGACAACAGCCGCAAGCTTCCAGCCGAGATTGACCGCATCGAGCAGGCCGAGATTGAGGCCTTGTCCGCCGAATGGCGAGTGCACATGCGCCGCGTCGCCCGCCAAAAGGACGCGGCCCCTGCGATAGCTGTCGGCCTGCCGCGCATTGTCGGTGAAGCGCGTCGCGGTCTTGACGGCGGTGACGCGAACGTCGGCCCCGCTGATCCGGCGCAGGGTGGTCTCGATCTCCTCGCGCGTGACTGGCGCGCTGCGATCGGCCGGCGGACCATCGAACTCGGCCAGGAACACCCGGCCAGGAATCGGTCCATATGCCATCATGCCGACCGGCGTTCGCCGCCAGCCGACCGGCAGCAGGCGATCCGGATGATCGAGGTCGACGATGGCCTGGTGTCCGGTGAGGGTCGGTTCGGTGCCGGGGAATGCGAAGTCCGCGCGCTTGCGAACGGCGCTGCGTCCGCCGTCGCAGCCGACCAGATAGGCAGCCTGCAGCTCGACATCGCCGGACGCGTCCCTTGTCCGCGCCACGATGCTATCGCCATGATCCTCGAAATCGATCAGTTCGCAGCCGCGCCTGATTGTGATGCCGAGCGCGCGGGCGCGCTCGGCAAGCATGCTTTCCAGGGCTTGTTGGTTCACCCCGCGCAACCGCCGGTCCGGCTCGCGCTGACGCGTCTGGTCGATCAGGAAAATGCCCGAGAAGTGACCGCCGAATTTCTTGAACGGCAGTTCGCTCGCATCGCCCGCGCCCTTCATGAGCCTGGACATGCTGTCCGCCATGCTGCGTTCGACCGCATTCATCGCGTCGCCGAGGCCGCGGCGCTCCAGCGCCTCGCCTGCCAGCGCGCCGATCGCGCCGGCCTTGATGGTCTGGTCGGGCTCGGCCAGCCGCTCGATCACGATCACGTCGGCGCCGCCCAGGGTCAGTTCGATCGCCAGCAGCAGTCCGGTCGGCCCGGCACCGACCACAACCACGTCGGTTCGTTCACGCGTCACGCCGTCACCATAAAATTATACTCAGTATAATATTTAGTATGGTACAAATTCCCGCATGTCAAATCAGGGCGGATTGCGGGAGCGGAAAAAGGAGGCGACGCGCCAGGCGATCTCGGATGTCGCAACCGGGCTGTTCCTGGAACGCGGCTTCGACAATGTTTCGGTGGCCGAAGTCGCCGAGGCGGCCGAGGTCTCGCGGATGACGGTGTTCAATTACTTTCCGCGTAAGGAAGACCTGTTCTTCGACCGTGAAGAGGAAAGCCGGCAGATGCTGCGGGCCGCCTTTGCCGAGCGTCCGGCCGGCGAGGCGCCGATCGCGACCCTCCGCAAGCTGGTGCACAGCCTGGCGGATCGCGTGCATCCGTTCGCGAAATTCACCGATGCGACGGCGAAATTCTGGCGCACCGTCGCCGAGAGCCCGGCGCTCTCGGCGCGGGCGCGCGAGATGCGTGACGAGTTGATCGATGATCTCGCGAGCGTGCTGGCGGCAGCCGTCAAGCGCCCGCTCGCCGATGCCGATGCCCGGCTCGCCGCGTCGATGGTGGTCACGGCGCTGACCGTCGCCTATGCGGAAGGGCTTCGCGAGCACAAGGCCCGCAGGTCGGCTGCATCGTCACGCGAGACCTTCCTGCGGATCATGGAGCGAAGCTTTTCCGGTATCGCGATCATGCTGAAGGATACGCCCTACGCATGAATCCCGGCCGAGCCGGATGCGACAAGGCCATTGTTCTGCCGCAGCCGGGGCAGGTACTCTCGAAGCGCGTGCGGAAGACACGCATCGAACAAAGAGAGGAAACCCATGGAACTCGGATACTTCGCGATGCCGTCGCATCCGCCGGAGTGCGGATTGAAGGAGGGCCACGACTGGGACCTGCAGACGCTGCGATGGCTCGACGAGCTCGGCTATCAGGAAGCCTGGATCGGCGAGCACCACACCGCGCCCTGGGAGCCGCATCCGTCGCCCGATCTCCTGATCGCGCAAGCGCTGCTGCAGACCAGGAACACCCGTATCGGGCCCGGCGGCTTCCTGCTGCCATATCATCACCCGGCAGAGCTCGCCAACCGCGTCGCGATGCTCGATCACCTCTCGAACGGGCGGCTCAACTTCGGCGTCGCGGCCTCCGGCCTGCCGAGCGACTGGGCGATGTTCAATGTCGACGGCATGTCAGGACAGAACCGCGACATGACCCGCGAGGCGCTCGAGATCATCCTGAAGATGTGGACCGAGCCGGCTCCCTGGACCCACAAGGGCAAGTTCTGGACCGTGACCAAGCCGGACACCATGTTCGATTTCCTCAAGCCGCACATCAAGCCTCAGCAAGCGCCGCATCCGCCGATCGGCGTCGCGGGGCTCTCCAAGAATTCGGACACGCTGAAGCTCGCCGGCGAGCGCGGCTTCATTCCGATGAGCCTCAACCTCAACCCTGCCTATGTCGGCAGCCACTGGGACTCGGTCGAGGCCGGCGCGGCCAAGACCGGTCGCACGCCGAGCCGCAAGGATTGGCGAATGGTGCGCGAGGTATTCGTCGCGGACACCGATGAAGAAGCATGGAAGCTGTCGACCGGCGACATGATGGGCCGGATGATGGGCGAGTACTTCCTGCCGCTGCTCGGCCACTTTGGTTTCAAGGATTACCTGAAGGCCTCGCCCGACGTGCCGGACAGCGACGTCACGGTCGAATATTGCGCGCGCAACAACTGGATCGTCGGCTCGCCCGCGACCGTCACCGAGAAGATTGAGAAGATCTACCAGGAGGTCGGCGGCTTCGGCGTGCTCCTGGTGTTCGGCTTCGACTACAAGCACAAGCCGGAAGCCTGGCACAATTCGCTGCGGCTCCTGAAGCAGGAGGTGCTGCCACGGCTGAAGCATCTCGACGCCTCGGTCGGCCGCGCGGCGTAGGACCTGGGACGATGAGGAGCACGGGGCAGCGGTAACGCTGCCCCGTAGTCATGACGGATCGCCGGCGTCAGGTGGTGCCGAGCCAGAACCGCGTTTCGGTTTCCGCCCAGCCCTTGCCGATGCGGTTGCTCAGCCAGGTGTCGCTGCGCTTCAGTCCCTTGTCCTTCTGGCCCTCCGGCGTGTTGCGCCAGGCCTGCCAGCGATACTGCCCGTAGATGCTGATGATGCGCGCCGCATAGGTCAGCGCCAGCTGCGAATCGCCCCTGATGATGACGAGGTTGTCGTCGTTCTTGGTGCTGGCGCGGTCAGAGAAATTGTGCGAGCCGGTCATGACCACCGGGTTCTTGCCGGCCGGATCCAGCACGATCACCTTGCTGTGCACGGCGATCATGAATTTGCCGGTGTTCTTGATCTCGTGCTCCCACCAGTCCGCGGTCTTGTCGATGCCGGCGGGCCGGATCACGTCGGCGATCTGCTTGCCCTTAAAGACCTGTTGCTGTCCGTCGCCGGCCAGGAGCTGCAGCTGGTCCTTCGGACTGTCCTTGCCCTGCGCCGGGAAATTGTTGAGCACCCCGCGCACATAGAGCTTCTTGTCCTGCGCCTTCTCCAGGATCGGGCCGAGCAGGCCCTTGTTGCCGGGATTGAGCATCAGGCACACCGCGCCATGCTCGGTGTCCTCGATCATCTTGGTGGCTTCCTTGAGGTCGCCGCTCTTGGTGGTCGGCGTGAACCAGACGCTGAGCTTCGACTTGCCGATGGTGAAAGGCCATTCGTGATCGCCGGCCACGGCCAGCGCCTTCGGCGACTTGCTGCCGTCGGCGTAGATCGCTTTCCAATGGTCATGATAGGCCGCCGCGACCTTGTCGTCGGTGATCTCGAGCCCGTTGTTGTTCTGGGTGCACAGTCCGGTCCGGGTCCAGTTGGTGCTGCCGGTCCAGACCACCTTCGGCTTCTGCGCACCGTCGCAAAACACCGCGAACTTGTTGTGGGCGTAGCGGCTCGGCGCAATCTTGCGGCGGACGATGTCGACGCCGGCCTTCTTCAGCACGGTGGCGTTCTTCTCGGTGTCCTTGGCGGTGGCGTCGGACTTGCCGGTGCTGTTCCCAAGCACGACGTGCGCCTTGCCCTTCATCGCGGTCAGCGCGGCGATCAGCTCAGGGTCGTTGAGCTCGTAGAGCGCGAGATAGACGTCGCGCTTGCCCTTCCTGGCATCGGCCAACAGCGCCAGCAGGCGGGCGCCGAGCTGGCCCTTGAGGAAGTCGCGGATCTTGTTGCCCTTGGTCGAGATCGCCTTCTCCAGGGTTTGCGCCGGCTTCTTGTCCTTGCCGATCGCGCGCGACAGCCATTGCGCCGAGATCGTGCCGCGGTTGAACCACGGCTTCAGCGGGCCCGACGGCATGGCGGAGACGTAGTCGGTCCATTGCGCCGGCGCGCTGTAGGCGGGCTTCACCTTGGTGGCGCCGTCCTTGAGAACCGGAACGACGCCATAGCGGACCGGCGCGTCGATTGGCGCCAGGAAATCGGTCCAGTTCGTCTTCTGCACCGGCCATTCGGTGCTCGGCCGATGTTCGCCCGGCTTGTGGCCTTGCGCCTGGTCCTCGAACCCGACCCAGGTGTCGACCACGGTTGCACTTTTGCCCTGCTGCTGACGATACAGCGCAAAGCCGAGACAGTCCGGGATCATTGCCGCGACCTCCCAGACCACGAAGATGCCGTCGGTGGTCGGGAACGCCTGAATTGTGGAAATCATGGTGATGCTCCAAATCCCTGATGAGAAATATCCGGTCGATATGAATGTGATGCGTCCTTGGCGCGTCCGCGCGTCAACCTCGCCCGGCGATCCTTGCGTCGGATCATTCCGGGCGTCGGGCCGCTGATCTAGCAAGGAGAGTATGCCAGATAATTTACAACCGGATCTGTCGGCAGGATCACAGATCGATCATACCGTTGCACCCGTTCAGCCGCGATGCCGTGAGCCCGGTCGCGGCCTCCTACAGCAATCGCACCGTGACCTTCGCCTTGCCCTTATGGTCGCCGTAGAACCATCCGCAGACCCAGGGGAGGCCGATGACGGCCTGGTTGACGTAGAGGAAGATCTCGCCGCTGCGATCGGCGGTGAACCTCGCTCTGTAGACCTGCGGGTCGGTATTCGACACCGGCAGGGGGTCGAGGAAGTACTCGTCGACCCCGGTTTCGCCGGCCCGCGCGATCAGCCGAAACCACGGCCGGAACAGGATCCGTCGCAGGAAGATCGTGGCGTATCCACGCCAGCGCTTTGCGCTCTCGATGGTTGAGGTCCGGTATCCGATCGGCGTCACGGCGCGGCCGGCGTCCTCCCATGGCTCCGACATCGTGATCGCGATCTCGTACTTGAACCCCGTGCGCACCTTGAGGCCGGTCGGCGCGCAGATCGCGCTGGTGTCGAAGTCGGCCGCATCCTGCGGGATGCCCTTGTCGACGGCGACCAGCTTGTCTGTTGCAGTGCCCTTGCAGAATGCCCCGGTCGAATCGGCGAGATTGAACAGGAAGTGGCTGACCAGCGTCGCGCTGAACCAGACCAGCAGGGCTGTCAGCGCAAACGGCACGACATGTCGCTTTCCGACATTGAGGACCCACTGATAGATCACACTGGTGCGGAATCGATAGATCGCGTTGTGCACGAAGCCGGAGAGCGGCACAGGGTTGGTGCGGTTGCGCCAGATGATCCGCATCCGGTCGCTGATGGTTGCGCTGAGCGAACTGCCCACCGCCATCAGCGCGAAAACAGCGATGATGCCGCCGGCGAACCATTCCGGATTGCCGGCGTACCAATCGGTCCACCAATGAAAGGAATCGGGCAGGAACGATTGAACGAAGCGCACCAGCTCCGAGATCATCCTGACAGGTGAGCTGAATTCGTTCTCCTTGTGCTGGTTGTGGAACAGCCAGAACGCCGCCAGATGAAGCGACGCCGCCAGCGTGGCGAAGTAGGCAATCCGGCGCATCCAGACGTAATTCCATAGCTTCTCCTGCGCGGCATAGCGCGCCGGTGCGCCCGCGGGCGTCTCAAACGTATTGGCGCCGAGCGGGGTGATCTGGCCGCTGCGCGAGACGACCACGTAGTTCGGCGGAAGTCCGATCGGGGGCGTAGGCATTGGCGCCGCTGTCGATCCGCTCGAACACGCTCTCGTGGATTTTCGGCATCGGCACGCTTACGCCGGCATAGGGATCGTTGCAGAGGTCGGCGACCTTGCGCGGACCGTACCGGTAATACGCTCCGAGGCCCGCCCGCGAATCGTAGAGGCGGCCATCCTTGTCTTCGGAGGACTTGATCGACTTGATCGCGTCAGGGTCGGCGACCGGTGCGCTCTTGAATGCGAGGCCGCGCTTGACGGCTTCGTCGACCAGCCAGGCCAGCGGCACGAAGGCCACGGCGTCGTCCGGATAGCCGCCGCCGACATTGGCATGCATTCCGACGAACCAGACCTGGACGAGGCGCTCACCATCGATGCTGGCCGGCACCGCCGGTGCGGGCTGTCCCGGCTCCTGCTCGGTCCAGAGCACCGGATGAAAGGTCGTGCGCTCGTCGTCGAGTGCAAGCGCGTGCCGCGCGCACTTGACCTTTGGGCTGAGAATCCGGTTCGGCAATTCAAGCGGCCACACCCAGTTCGAGATGCCGCGCGTCATCTCGTCGATCGGCAGGCCATAGGCCGCGACGGTATCCCAGATGCCGATAAATTCGATCGCAGGCACCGGTTTGCGGACGATCTCCGCATAGGGTTTGTTGCCTTGCAGGCGGTCCAGCACCGGCACGAGGACATAGTCGCGCAATGCGCGGAACAGCACCTCGATGCGCCAGATCGAGTGGTAGCCCTCGGCCCGGTATGCGCGATAGGCCTTCACCGCGCCGTCGTGCAACTCGGATTCGGTGTCCGCGACGATCAGGCCCTGATCGAGGATGAGTGCGGCGAGCGTGCGCACGGTGAATGCGCCGCGGCTGAATCCGAACAGGTAGATCTTCGAATCGTTCTCGTGGTCGTAGTTCCGGCAGATGAACTTGTAGGCGTCGAGGATGTTGCGCTTGAGACCGTAACCGAAGGCGCCGCCGAGCAGAGCAAGCGGAATGAATTTCGACGTGCCGACGCCGTCATCATACTTGGCGGCCTGCGTATTGCCCTGCAAATCAAGCGACTGGAATATCCGCCAGACATTGGTGCGCCAGACGCTGGAAGCGGCGTTGCCGGTGCCATCGGACAGAATAATGATCTTCGGACTCGGCATTGAAAGACGCTCGCTGAAAACGAATGAAGCGGATGACGCAGCGTAGCAGGGAGCGGATCGATTGCTACCTTTGATCGCTCTTTAATCATTCCATGCCGCGATAGGTGTGAACTGGCACACAAAGCGTCACGTGGTCGCGGCCATGTGAGAGGTGACGGCTTTCGCGTTGCTGCGAAAAGGCCTAGCCTGCGAGCGGCGCAATTCATTGATGAGGCATAGCGATGCGCAGCCACGTCAGAAAATTTGCCCACGTCCTTGAGCGCTTCGGTCTTGCTTTGGCGGGAGCTGCAAGCGGTCTGTTTGTCGCCATCCATGTCGGCTCGAGCGTCTCGGCGCTGACCTCGCAGGCGTTCCTGCTCATCATGATGCTGGGCGGCGCGATCGGCTTCTATCTCGGCATCGATACGCCCCCCAAGCTGTTCCATCCGAAGGATACGGCGTCGATGCGCAAGATCGACGCGGCGGAGCTGCTCGGCGCGATCGGGACCTTCCTCGCGACGATGGTCGCGTTCTTCTCGGTTGGCGTCGTCGTGCTGCGCAGCGAGCCGGACATCGGCTGGACCGCGGCTATCATGGCGGGCTGGGTGCTCGGCGTTGCGATGCAGATCGTCGGCGGTACGATCGCGCGGGCGCGCGCGTGAGGCATCGAACTGGTGCTGGACGAGGCTGGTTTCCTGGCTCGAAATCGGTCGTGTGGGAGGGGGAACGGTCTGGACGCAAGTCGGGTGTCGGCCGTCACCCGCTATGCCGGGACACCGCAAAGGCCTACGCCGCGCCGGATCAGCTGCTACTCCGCCTCCCTTATCTGTTCACGACCTTGGTGGGATCCTTGACCGCCTTGAACGTCTCCTGCTCGACGCTGTAGAGCTCGCCGCCGACCTTCTCGACCTTGCGAATGTAGATGTCGTGGACGACCTCGCGCGTCTTCGGGTCGATCGACATCGGGCCGCGCGGGCTTTCCCAGGCCACGCCCTTCATGGCGTCGACCAACGCATCGCCATTGGTCTTGCCGCCGGTCACCTTCAGCGCCTCGTAAATCAGATGCATGCCGTCATAGGCGCTGACGCTGATGAAGTTCGGTCGAACATTCGCGTTGGCCTTGCGGAAGGCGGCGACATAGTCGCGGTTCAGGTCCGATGGATGCGCGGCGGAGTAGAACCCCGCCGTGATCATGCCGATCATCGCATCGCTCATACCCGGCAGGTCCTCGTCGTCGGCGATGTCGCCGGGGCCGATCAGCTTGATCCCGCTCTTGTCGAGCCCGCGCTCGACGAACTGCTTGGCCAGGATACCAGCCTGGCTTGTCGGGACAAAAATGAACAGGGTGTCGGGATTGCCATCCCGCGCGCGCTGCAGGAACGGCGCGAAATCGGGGTTGGCCAACGGCACTTTCAGCGCTTCGACGATCGTTCCGCCGGCCACGGTGAAGCTCGCCGAAAATACGCCAGCGGCTTCGCGCCCGGGTGCCCAGTCGGACGCGATGATGGTGACCCGTTTCGATCCGTTCCTCGCCGCCCAATCCGCCAGCACGCTGGCCTGCTGCGCGTGCGTCCAGCTGGTGCGTACGAAGTAAGGCGACCGCTCGGTCACGATCGAGGTGCCCGATACCATGACGACGGTTGCCGTCTTGCTCTCATTGGCCAGCGGCGCGAGTGCCAGCACGCTCGGCGTCAGCCCGCCGCCGAGGATCGCGACCGCGTCGTTGACGATGAGCTCCTGCGCGATGCGCTTGGCGTTGTCGGGCACGCTGGCATCGTCCCGGACGATCAATTCGATCTTGCGGCCGGCGACTATGTCGCCATGTTGCGCCATGTAGAGCCGCGCCCCAGCAACCGCCTGTTTGCCGACCGGCCCCAGAACGCCGGTCAATGGCATCACCAGCCCGACCCTTACGACGTCCTGCGCCTGGGTGTGTCCCGGTCGCACCGCCGCAAGCGCCAGAACAGCCCCGACCAACATGGCAAACCGGGTGCTCGACATGGCCAACCTCCCGTGAGCCCGGAAATGATGCCGGGCTATCCGCGACTATCGGCTTCGCGGCAGGGAAGTCCTGATGAAGAAGTGACAGAACGGCGAATTTCCTGCTAAATTTTCCCGATTGGTGCCGTCTGTGGGCATGGAGTGACCTCTATGGACCCGGCGACTGATTCCGTTTTGATATTTGATTCCTTTGAGCTTGATCTCGCCCGCGGCGTAGCCCGCGTGGATGGCGTCGATCTCGATCTCAGGCCGAAATCATTCGCGGTGCTCGGCTATCTCGCCAGCAATGCCGGGCGGCTGGCATCCAAGCAGGATCTGCACGAGGCGGTCTGGGGTAACGTCGCGGTTTCGGACGACTCGCTCGTCCAATGCATCCGCGAGCTGCGCCTGAAGCTGCGCGATGATGACCACCGCATCATCAAGACGGTGTCTCGCCGCGGTTATCGCCTCGACGCCAGGCCGGTGCAGCCGGCGCACGATTATGGATCGCAGAACGTCTCGCGCCGGATGTCCGCTCCCCGCGGCATTGCAGCGCGCTTGGCCGCGCTTCCCCGATGGTTGCTGATCGCCGGCCTGTCGGTGATCGCCTTCGCATCACTCGCATCCGCGCCGCCGATCGCCAACGGGATGTGGCATCCCCTGGCGGAATTGACGCACTGGCTTGTCCCGCAGGATCACGGCATCGTGCCGGATCAGGACGTCGAGCGGATCACCGCGCTGGCCGCCGAGAAGCAGCTTCCGCTTCCCGCCTATCGCGTTCGCGCGCCGGCAAGCGACGTGCCGGACAATGTCCGTCGCTTTCTCGGCGTGTGGGTGAGCGGTGAGGGATGGATCAATTCGCACCGCCAATTCATGATGATCGTCACCAATGTCGATCGGGACGGTGTCGCGACCGGCTATCTCGTGAACGGGCCGGCGATGCCGCACAGCCGTGTACCCGGACCCGGCTTTTCCGGCGGCTTCACCGGATATGTCCTCGACGACGTCTTGCGCTATGACGGCAATACGGGACTGCATTCTGCCTCCATCACCGCGGATGGACGGATCGAGTTCAAGCTCGTCTTCCGCGAGGGAGGTACCAGTATCGTGTTCCTCGAACCGCTCTGGACCCTTGCCCATCCAGGGCACGTCGCCCGCAATCAAACTTGATCGCATCGTTCGCGATGACGGCATGTCGCCAATGCGGATCGTCGGCCGCGATCGCGTGTGCGCGCGCAGCTACGCGTCGCGCGTGACGCCCAATCCGGCCAGATGCGTGTCGACGAACTGGGCGAGCCGCTCGCGCAGCATTTCCGGGGGCGCCGCGACCATGCGCTCCTCGAGGCCGAGCGAGATGATGCCGTGGACCGCGGAGAACATCATCCGCGACAGCAGCGCGATGTCGCCGGGATCGCGATCGGGCAGCAGCCGCACCAGCGGCGCATGCATCAGCGCGAAAGCGTCCATCACCATCGTGAGGATGTCTTCCGGAAACGGCCGGTCGTCCTCCATCCGGTGCTCGAACAGCGAGCGCAGCAGATTGGCGTGCTCGGTGGCGAAGCCGAGATAGGCGTCGGCAAGTCCGTGCAGCTGGCGCAGGGGATCGTCGGCCGGGACCGCCTTGAGCTGCGTGGTCAGGGCGTGAACGGTCTCCCGGTTCACGGTCAGGATCAGCCCGTCGAAGTCGCCGAACTCATTATAGACACTGCCGATGGAGCAGCCGGCGGCCTCGGCGACATCGCGAACCTTGAGTGATCTCAATCCCTTAGTGGCGATTGACCGGCGCGCGATCTCGATCAGCAGGGCTCGCCGCTGAAGTTTTTTTCGGTCTCGTCGCGATTCTTCTTGAACAATGTTCATTTTCATACTACTAATTTGAGCGTTGCTCAAGTTGGCGCAGGAGGCCGCTCAGATGCAGACCCTAGCACTTCAATTGACCACCACCCTTGTCGATGACGCGATCGAGCTCGTGAAGGGCTTTGGCCGCGCCGTCCTCAATCTGGCGACCGCGCCGATCGAGCGGATCGCCCGTGCCTGCGACGTCGCAGGCGTCCTGGAGCAGCGGCGCGCGGATCGGCGCGCGCCGCGCCAAGCGGCTGCGAGCGGTGGCCGCTGCAAGTCGCGCAACTGCCGATGGTCGCCGTTCCGCGGCTTGAGTGAACTGACCTGAAGCGGGCCCCCGGCAATTGTCGGCGAAACCTCAACAAAGCGCTCACCATGTCCTCTGCGAGCCCGTCCGCCGTCGATCAACCCCAGGTCTGGATAAGGTCTCGTACATCTCTGGCGGGCAATGTCGCGACGTCCCGGTGCGACCGATTTTGCGCCGGTTCGAACCGATACGTTGCGGAAAAGACTAAAGGCTGCGGCATCCCCGTCATTTTCTCCTAGCTCACCATTCTCTGCCACCCGAATTCGCAGACCTGCCAGCGCCGTGCGCGCTAACCCAAGGAACCGGTCATGATCAAGGAATTGATGACGTCCCGCCGCTTCGCGCCGCTGTTCTGGTCGCAGTTCTGCTCGGCGTTGAACGACAACGTGCTGAAGAACGCGCTCGTCATCATGCTGCTGTATGGCGTCGCCAACGAGCAGGGGCCGGCGCTGGTCCAGCTTGCGGGGGCGGTGTTCATCGCTCCGTTCTTCGTGCTGTCGGCGCTCGGCGGCGAGCTCGCCGACCGCTACATCAAGTCCGTCGTCGCCCGCCGGCTGAAGTTCTTCGAGATCTTCGCCGCGGCCTTTGCCGCCGCCGGCTTCTTCACCCATTCGATTCCGCTGCTGTTCATCGCGCTGGCGCTGTTCGGCATCGTCGCCGCGCTGTTCGGCCCGGTGAAATATGCCGTTCTGCCCGACCAGCTGTCGGTGTCCGAACTCGCGACCGGCAACGCGCTGGTCGAGGGCGCAACCTTCATGGCGATCCTGATCGGCACCATCGCGGGTGGCATGTTCGTCGCCGGCGCCAGCCACATGGGCTGGATCTGTGCCGCCGTGGTCGGCCTGTCGGTGCTGTCCTGGGCGTTTGCATCGCGCATCCCGGTGACGCAGCCGTCCGCGCCCGATCTGCCGATCACCAAAAATCCCTGGACCTCGACCGTGCGCCTGTTGAAGTCGCTCTATGCCGAGCCGCGGCTGTGGGACGGCATGGTGATCGTGTCCTGGTTCTGGATGGTCGGCGCGATCGTGCTGTCGCTGCTGCCTGCGCTGATCAAGGAAGGCGTCGGCGGTACCGAGGGCGTGGTCACGCTGTGCCTCGCCGTGTTCGCGATCGGCATCGCCGCCGGCTCGCTGTTCGCCGCGCAGCTGAGCCATGTCCGCCCGAATCTCGCGCTGGTGCCGATCGGCGCCATCGTGATGGGCGTGATCGGCCTCGATCTCGCCTGGGCGATCGCCACCACCTCGCTCGGCAAAGATGTCACCGCGGCTGCGTTCGCGACCTCGTTCGGCGGATTCCGCATGCTGGCCGACTTCTTCCTGTTCGCCTTCGGCGGCGGCCTGTTCGTGGTGCCGTCGTTTGCCGCCGTGCAGGCCTGGACCGCGCCGTCAGAGCGTGCCCGCATCATCGCCGCCGGCAACATCCTGCAGGCCGGCTTCATGGTCGCAGGCGCGGTGTTCGTCGGCGCCCTGCAATATATCGGCCTGCCGATCGCCTGGATCTTCTTCGGCCTCGCCGTCGCGAGCTTCGGCACCGTCTGGTTCGTGCTGAGCAAGTGGGGCAAGGAAGGCGTGCGCGACTTCGGCGCGCTGCTGTTCCGGGCGCTGTTCCGCGTCGAGGTGCGTGGCATGGAGAACCTGCCGCCATCGGGCACGCGGATGCTGATCGCGCCCAACCATGTCAGCCTGGTCGACGGCCCGCTGCTGCACGCCACCTTGCCGATCGATGCGAGCTTCGCGGTCGACACCGGCATCTCCAAGGCGTGGTGGGCCAAGCCGTTCCTGAAGATGATCAAGCACTACACGATGGATCCGTCGAAGCCGCTGGCCGCGCGCGACCTGATCAAGCTGGTCGCCGCCGGCGAGCCGGTGGTGATCTTCCCGGAAGGGCGCATCACGGTCTCCGGTTCGTTGATGAAGGTCTATGACGGCACCGCGATGATCGCCGACAAGGCCGATGCGGTCGTCGTCCCGGTCCGCATCGAGGGCGCGCAGCGTTCGCATCTCAGCTATCTCAAGAATGGCGAGATCAAGCGCTCCTGGTTCCCCAAGGTGACGATCTCGATCCTGCCGCCGGTGAAGCTGCCGGTCGACCAGTCGCTGAGGGGCAAGGCGCGCCGCAATGCCGCCGGCGCCGCGCTGCAGGACGTGATGATCAACGCCATGGTCCAGAACGCGATGCTCGACCACACGCTGTTCGAGGGCCTCGGCCATGCCTATCGCGACCGCGATACCGGCAAGCCGATCATCGAGGATGCGCTCGGCACCAAGCTGACCTATCGCAAGCTGATCCTCGGCGCCCAGGTGCTGAGCCGCAAGCTCGAGCAGGGCACCGCGGTCGGCGAGAATGTCGGCGTGCTGCTGCCGAACTCGGCCGGCGTCGCCGTCGTGTTCATGGCGCTGCAGACCATCGGCCGCGTGCCGGCGATGCTGAACTTCTCGGCCGGTCCGGTCAACGTGCTGGCGGCGATGAAGGCGGCGCAGGTCAAGACCGTGCTGACCTCGCAAGCCTTCATCGAGAAGGGCAAGCTCGACAAGCTGATCGCGGCGCTCGCCGGCCAGGCGCGCGTCGTCTATCTCGAGGACGTCAGGGCCGGCATCGGCCTCGCCGACAAGGTCGCGGGCTTCCGCGCCGGCATCGCGCCGCGGGTCGCCCGCAAGGCCAACGATCCCGCGGTCATCCTGTTCACCTCGGGGTCGGAAGGCACGCCGAAGGGCGTCGTGCTGTCCCATCGCAACATCCTCGCCAACGCGGCGCAGGCGCTGGCGCGGGTCGATGCCAATGCCAACGACAAGGTGTTCAACGTGCTGCCGGTGTTCCACTCGTTTGGTTTGACCGGCGGCATGATGATGCCGATTCTCGGCGGCATCCCGATCTTCATGTATCCGTCGCCGCTGCATTACCGGATCGTGCCCGAGCTGATCTACCAGACCGGCGCGACCATCCTGTTCGGCACCGACACCTTCCTCACCGGCTACGCCCGGTCGGCGCATGCCTATGACTTCCGCACGCTGCGGCTCGTCATCGCCGGTGCGGAGGCGGTGAAGGAGCGCACGCGGCAGATCTACATGGAGCGCTACGGCATCCGCATCCTCGAGGGCTATGGCGTCACCGAGACCGCGCCGGTGCTGGCGATGAACACGCCGATGGCCAACCGCCAGGGCACCGTCGGCCGGATCTCGCCGCTGATGCAGTACCGACTCGATCCGGTCCCCGGCATCGAGGAAGGTGGCCGGCTGTCGGTGAAGGGCCCGAACGTGATGCTCGGCTATCTCCGTGCCGAGAATCCCGGCGCGCTGGAGCCGCTGCCTGAAGGCTGGCACGACACCGGCGACATCGTCACGGTCGACGCGCAGGGCTTCATCGCGATCAAGGGCCGTGCCAAGCGCTTTGCCAAGATCGCCGGCGAGATGGTTTCGCTGTCGGCGGTGGAGGCGATCGCGGCTGCGATCTGGCCGCAGGCAATGTCGGTTGCGGTCACGCTGCCCGATCAGCGCAAGGGCGAACGCATCGTGCTGCTCACCACGCAGAAGGACGCCGACCGCGCCGCGATGCAGCGCCAGGCCAAGAGCGTCGGTGCCTCCGAGCTCGCAGTGCCGGCCGATATCCGCGTCGTCGACAAGGTGCCGCTGCTCGGCACCGGCAAGACAGACTATGTCGGCGCCACCGCATTGGCCAAGGAAATAGCAGCGGAACTCGCCGCGGCACCTGCGCCGCAGGCCGAGCCTGCCAGTGAAGAGCCTGAGGCCGAGCCGGAATCGCTGCAGCAACACGTTGCATGAGTCTTGGCATGATGGTTGTGCTTTTCGGGAGCATGTTGTCAGATAGACGGCAACTGCTCCCGAGAAAGCACGATCATGCTGGACAGACTGAACCCGGCTACCGAGGACACGCCTGAACTTGCCGCCGAGCGATGGATCGGCGCGCTGGATGCGGCGCTCGCGAGCCGCTCCGCCGAGGCTCTCGCCGCGCTGTTTGCGCCCGAGAGCCACTGGCGCAATATCTTCGGCATTTCCTGGCAGTTTGCGACCTTCAGCGGGCGGCAGCGCGTCGTCACAGAGTTGCTCGCGCGCGCCACCGCGGTGAACGCGCACGGCTTTCGTCTCGACGACCGTGCCTTGATACCGCGGCGGGCCGTGGTGGCCGGACGCGAGGTGATCGAGGCCGTCTTCACCTTCGACACGTCGAATGGTCCCGGCAGCGGCGCGGTCCGCCTGCTGCATGAGAGGGGCGGAAATTCCGCGGCGTGGACGTTCTCCACGATGCTCGACTTCAACCGCATCTGCGAGGCGCGCGCCGACCGCGCCGCCGAGCAATCCCACGCGCGCGATTTCGCCGCACCCGACTGGCTGGAGCAGCGGCAGGCCTCGCGCGCGTATGCCGACCGCGAGCCCGACGTGCTGATCGTCGGCGGCGGCCATGCCGGCATCGCGGCCGCGGTCGAGTGCAAGCGGATCGGGCTCGATGCCCTGATCGTCGATCGCGAGCGGCGCATCGGCGACAATTGGCGGCTGCGCTATCGCGGCCTCAAGCTGCACAACAAGACGCCGGTCAATCTGTTTCGCTATCTGCCGTTTCCGCCGAGCTTTCCGGACTACATCCCGAAGGACAAGATCGCGAACTGGCTGGAGAGCTATGTCGACATCATGGAGCTCGACTTCTGGACCGAGACGTCGTTCGAGGGCGCGCGCTATGACGATAGGGCGCAACGCTGGACGGTGACGCTGCAACGGACCAGCGGCCCGCGCACGCTGCATCCGAAGCACATCGTGCTCGCGACCAGCGTCAGCGGCACGCCGAACGTCCCCAGGATCGAGGGCATCGAGAATTTCGAAGGTAAGGTGCTGCACTCCAGCGCGTTCGCGGCCGGGCGCGAATGGGCAGGGCGCTCGGTCGTCGTGTTCGGCACCGGCACCAGCGCACATGACATCTGCCAGGAGCTGCACGCCGCCGGCGCCGACGTCACCATGGTGCAGCGCAGCCCGACCATGGTGGTCAATGTCGAGCCGGCGCAGCTCTACGACAAGACCTATCTCGGCGACGGCCCGCCGATCGAGGTGCGCGACATCCTTAATTCCGGCGTGCCGCTGCCGGTGATGAAGATCGCGCACCGGATCATCACCGACGAGGTGAAGCGGCTCGATGCGCCCTTGCTGTCGCGGCTGGAGCGCGCCGGCTTCCGGCTCGAATTCGGCGAGGACGGCACCGGCTGGCCGCTGAAGTTTCGCTCCCGCGGCGGCGGCTACTACTTCAATGTCGGCTGCTCCGAACTGATCGCCGACGGCAGGATCCGCCTGATCCAGGCCGCCGACATCGCTGGTGTCACCGCCGCCGGCCTTGCGCTGAAGGACGGCACGTCGCTCACCGCCGAGCTGTTCGTGCTCGCCACCGGCTACAAGGGCCCGGACCATCTGGTCGGCAGGTTGTTCGGCGAGGACGTCGCTGGGCGCGTCGGCCGGGTTTGGGGCTTTGACGATGCGACCCAGGAGCTGCGCAACATGTGGACGCGCACGCCGCAGCCCGGCCTCTGGTTCGCCGGCGGCGCGTTCTCGCAGGCCCGCATCTACAGCCGCTTCATCGCGCTGCAGATCGCAGCGATCGAGGCTGGCACGCTTTCCAAGCAGGTAGAGCTTTGACGAAGTCATCTCACTCGCTGTTTTCTTCTCCCTCTCCCCGCTCTTGCGGGGAGAGGGTTGGGGTGAGGGGCTCCGTCCGCGCACTCGACTCGTGGAGATTCCCCCTCACCCGGCGCTGCGCGCCGACCTCTCCCCGCAAGCGGGGCGAGGTGAAGCAAGTTGCCCCATCGTTGCTCACTTGAACTAAAGGACTCCCATGCCGCTTCCGCTCGACCCCGTTATTGAGAAGATCATCCCGCTGCTGCCGCTGCGCGATCCCGAAACCATGACGCCGCAGAGCTGCCGCGATTCGCTCCGCGCGCTGGCCGAGGCGCGCAAGGCGGTGCCGCCGCCGCCGGTCGACGTGGCACGCGACATCGAGGTGCAGGGCGCCGCCGGCAAGCTCAGCGCGCGGCTCTATCGCAACGGCCGCGGCACGGCGCCGACCGTGATTTTCTTCCATGGCGGCGGCTGGGTCGCCGGCGATCTCGAGACCCATGATCGCCAGGCCCGCAACCTCGTGATCGACACCGGCGCGGTGGTGATCTCGGTCGATTACCGCCGGCCGCCGGAAACACGCTTTCCCGGCGCGTTCGAGGATGCGTTCGCCGCGATCCGCGACGTGGTCGCGCGCATCGACCAATTCGGCGGCGATCTCGCCCGCGTCGGCGTTGCCGGCGATTCCGCGGGCGGCAATCTCGCCGCCACGTCAGCGCTCGCCTGCCGCGACGCCGGCATCAGGCTCGCCGGGCAATTGCTGGTCTATCCCGTCACCGATGTGGTCGGCAATTTCTCCGATGCGGGCGAGAACGCCAAATTTCCGTCACGCGCCGAGAATGCGGACGGCTACTTCCTGACGCGGGCGACGATGCAGTGGTTCTGCGGGCACTATCTCGCCGACAAGGCTGAGGGCGCCGACTGGCGCGTCTCGCCGCTGCGCGCGAAGAGCCTTGCCGGTGTCGCGCCGGCGGTCGTCACGACAGCCTGGTTCGACCCGCTGCGCGATGAGGGCCACGCCTACGCCGAGGCGTTGCAGGCGGCCGGCGTGCCGGTCGCGTATCATTCCGGCGAGGGCCTGATTCACGGCTACTTTGGTCTTGGCGATGCGTCGGAGGCCGCACGCGCCGAGGCGCAGCGCGCGCGGGCGGATTTTCGGGTGTTGTTGGAGCGGGGAGTTTAACGTCCGGTCGCTCCAGCCATTGTTGGCGAAGGAAGTGTAACCACATCGTCGTCCCGGCGAAGGCCGGGACCCATTACCCCGAATGTCGGTGTTGTACGACGTTGGGGCCACAGCCTGCTCCAACAACAGGCTGCGGTGGTTATGGGTCCCTGCTTTCGCAGGGACGACAATCTTGGCGTGGATGGCCTTGCCCTCAATCATTCCCGATCGTGTCGCCGAACAGCTGCCAGGTCTCGCCGTTGAACTTCTGCAGCCGCATCGCCTCGACCGGGAAGTAGTCGGTCGGCGAGGTCTTCACCTTGATGCCGGGCAGGAACATCGGCAGCGCGATGTCGAGATTGGCGGCCTGCTTCATGATGTTCTCATGGGTGAGGTCGTCGCCGCATTGCTTCAACACCTGCACCGTCGCCTCCGCCACCACATAGCCGTAGACGATTAGCTGGTCCTGCAGATTGCCGTCCGGAAAATACTTCTTCATGAAGTCCTGCCAGGCGATCACGTCCGGATCCGCTTTCCATTGCGGATCGTTCGGATCCTTCAGCGAGTAGGACGAGATGATGTCCTTGGAGTATTCGAAGCCGGCCGGCTTCAGCACCGAGGATACCGAGGTCGAGGTCGCCGCGAGGAAGAACAGGTCCGGCTTCCAGCCGATCTCGCCGATCTTCTTGATCGCCTGCGCTGCCTGCTTGGGGATCGCGTGCATGAACAGCACGTTGGCGCCGGATGATTTCAGCTTCACGATCTGGCTGTCGACCGTCGGATCGGTCGATTCATAGGTCGTCTCCGCCACCACCATCTTCGCGGTGTTCTCCGGCCCCAGCCCCTTCTTGAAGCCGTTGCCGTAATCCTTGCCGGCGTCGTCGTTCTGGTAGAACAGCGCGATCTTCGCGTCCGGCTTGTTGGTCAGCACATATTTTGCGTAGACCGCGGTCTCGGCCTGGTACGACGGCTGGAAGCCGATCGTCCATGGATAATGCGCGTAATCGCCCCACAGGGTGGCGCCGGCGCCGACGAACAGCTGCGGCACCTTCTTGTCGTTGAGATATTTGCGCACGGCCAGGCCGGTCGGCGTGCCCAGCGGATTGAGGATCGCGGCGACCTCCTCCTGCTCCACCAGCTTGCGGGTCTGCTCCACCGTCTTCGGCGGCGAGTAGCCGTCGTCGAGCGTGATCAGATTGATCTTGCGCCCGTTCACGCCGCCCTGGTCGTTGATCATCTTGAAGTACGCGGCCTGCGTCTTCGCGATCACGCTGTAGGCCGACGCCGCGCCGGAGAACGGCGAGGTCTGTCCGAGCTTGATCTCGGTGTCGCTGGCGCCCGTGCCATATTTCTTCTCGGCGGCGTGTACCTGCGTCGCGAGCGCAAGCGCGACGGCTGCCGTGACGGCCTTCCAGATCATCGTGAGCCTCCCTGTGGCTTTTTTTGATCGCGAGGGAGAGCTTACGTGAGCGGCCGCACGTTGGGCTTGTGGTGAGACGCCAGGGCAGGGTTGCGAAAATGCGGCGCGATGAAACTACGACCGTCGTCCCGGCGAAGGCCGGGACCCATAACCACGAGTATTTGCCGCTAAGCGGAATGTTGCCCCAGCATTCTATCCATTAAACAGCTGGGGTAATGGGTCCCGGCTTTCGCCGGGACGACGATGATGAGAGAGCGGCGCGCCTCAGCGCACCCGCACGCTGCCGGTTGTCACCGGATCGGTCGGCAGCACGGTGGCGCCGGCGCGGCTGGCGGCGGCGGAGGTGATCATGCCGGGCTCGGCCGCGGCCTGCACATTGCGCGGCGGGTTGAATTCGAGGATGACGAGGGCGGCCGTGGCGAGCACCGCCACCGCGGCGGTTGCAATCGCAGGCACCAGTCTTCCGCGCGGATCGGCTGCGCGAACTTGCATCGAGCAATTCCTTTATCGGGGTCGTTCTTTCGACGTGACATAGGAACGGCCAGGCTTCTTCCCAAGAGTGCGGCGCACTTGCCTCACAATCAGTTGTGCTGGCCGTGATGTCCCTCACGGTCTTCGAGACGATGCGGCGTACCGCGTCGAATCGAATTCGTGTCGGACGGCTTGTTTGCACACTAATATCTGGAAGAGATCGTGGCGTTTTGCATGCGCCTCATGCGCTCGTGATGATGCGCGGTGATGTTGTGATTAACGTCCGCGTGAGAAGCTCGCTTTGCCTTTATTTATAGGGTTTCTTTGTTGGTCGGGGCGCGTGCGTTAAGCGTTTCTTCACGCACTCTCGATGCATCAAGCAGAAGACTCGTGTGATGTGCGCGTGATGGAAGAGATGACACCGCTGTCATTGGCAGCAGCTGTCAGCGAACTGTCGCAACCATGGTGACGCCGTCATTGCGACGCTTTAGCAAAGGTGGAAGCCTTGGCGAAGCGACGAAGCAATCCATCTCTCCCCACGCAGAGCAATGGATGATTTTACTTCGTTCGTCATTGCACAAAGAAGATTCCACTTCGCCATCGCGCCTCGATCGCGGTCTCATTTCAATTCTATTGCTTTGATACCAAGTCGACGAAATGCACTGATGCGTCGCTTGACGCGAGAGCCCGCGTGTCGCTTTCCGAAATTGGTCCAGCGTTCACGCATGAATGTGCGACGCATGCAACCAGAGCGACCATCTCGGTAGCCAGTTTGTTGGCCAAAACAAAAACGACCGGGTCATCCGACCCGGCCGTTCAAAACTCTCTCCGCGAATTCCGCGTTCGCGTCTAGCTCAGCTCGCCTTCTCCACCGGCGCCGGCTTGCCGACCTTCTTCTCGATCGCGCGCTTGAGATCCAAAGCGCGGGGCGAGAGCACGTCGGCCTTGGCCTTGAGCAAATAGGCATCGAGGCCGCCATTGTGGTCGACGCTCTTCAGCGCGTTGGTCGAGACGCGCAGGCGCACGTTGCGGCCGAGCGCTTCGGAGATGAAGGTGATGTTGGCCAGGTTCGGCAGGAAGCGCCGCTTGGTCTTGATGTTCGAGTGGCTCACCTTGTGGCCCGTCTGGGGGCCCTTGGCCGTCAGTTCGCAGCGCCGGGACATCTTACAAAATCCTTATTGCATCCCCGCCGCTCGAAGGGCGTGCAATCACACGGCCCGCGCGGGGGTTTTGAATTCGCGTCCATTTTCCAGGAACCGCGGGTGTATAGGGGGAGAATACCCGAGCGTCAAGATTATATCGCCGCATGCGCGGACCCGGAATTGCCGGTTTATAAGCCGTTCCAGCCACTTAACGGCGGATATGGCAACCATATAAAGGGCGTATTCGGCTGCAAGTCTAGGTTCCATACAAGATGCGCCTTGTTGTCCGGCCGAATTGAACGCCGAAATGGACAACGGATAGAGCGCCGATAGCAGGACCGTCAGGTAGGTTAAGTGACCACCGCCATTGCCATTTTGCCCCCGCTCGGCCGGCTGCTCGGCTTGTGCGCCGGCGCTTTGCTGCTGTTCTGCGCCGAGCGTGCCAGCGCGCAGGGTCGGCTCGACGCCCAGTACGAGGCGACCCTGGCCGGTATCCCGGTCGGCAAGGGCAGCTGGACCATCGAAATCGGCGACGACACCTTCTCGGCCTCGGCGCAGGGCGGCACCGCGGGCCTGCTGAAGGCGTTTTCCGGCGGCTCCGGCGCGGGCGCCTCGCAGGGCCGCGTCGTCAACGGGGCGCTGGCGGCCTCCTCCTACACCGCGACCACCACCACCTCGAAGAAGTCGGAGACGATCCGGATGGTGCTGGCGAATGGCGGCATCAAGGAATCGGCGATCGAGCCGGAGCCGCCGGTCGATGCCGACCGCCTGCCGGTGACCGACGCGCAGAAGAAGAACGTGTTCGATCCGATGACCGGCTCGTTCCTGCGCGCGCCCGGCAATGCCGAATTGATGAGCCCGGATATCTGCCGCAGCGGCGCCGGCATCTTCGACGGCCGCATGCGTTACGACCTCAAGCTCGACTTCAAGCGGGTCGAGATCGTCAAGGCCGAGCGCGGCTACCACGGCCCGGCGCTGGTCTGCGCGCTCTATTTCGTGCCGATCTCGGGCTACATCCCGGATCGCCCGGTGATCAAATACCTCGCCGCCCAGCGCAACATCGAGATCGCCTTCGTGCCGATCGCCGGCACCCGCCTGCTGGTGCCGTTCCGCATGACGATCCCGACCCCGCTCGGCCAGGCCATGCTGGAAGCGACCTCGTTCGTCACCACAGCCGCGCCGCCGCGCGTGGCGAAGACGCAGTAACCCCCTGTCGTAGCCCGGATAAGCGAAGCGCTATCCGGGGACAGTCGTCCCGCATATCGCTTCGCTCATGCGGGCTACGCGGTAGCCAGACCGTCACCCTGAGGAGCCTGCGGAGCAGGCGTCTCGAAGGGCGACGCCACCAGCCGGGCCGTGCATCCTTCGAGACGCGCTACGCGCTCCTCAGGATGGCGGGACCGAAAGGGTGATTGCCCTGCGGCACGCAACGAACGTCACCGGAATCCAGTTGACTCTTGTCCGCTTCTGATTCGACTCGGTCACCCTTGGAACTTAAGGAATTCAGTCCGCATATCCTGTGCTTGTGGAGCCCTCTCAAACTTGATCTAGTGCCGCCGCCGTCAGCCTACCCGAGATGTTGCGGTGAACGTTTCGAGCCCGGAATGGAGTCAGCGATTCGGCCGCGATTCGTTCTAGACTCGTTCCAGAGCTTAAGCCGGGTGCGGAAAGCGTCGCATTGTGAGACAGATTTTGTGAAAGGACGCGTGAAGGAGTGAAGACCAGAGCGTCAATCCCTCACCGTCACCCTGAGGAGGCCGCGCAGCGGCCGTCTCGAAGGGTGACGGCCCTGCTGTCTCATCAAGATCGCCGCAAACGGGTCGATCTCGGCCATGCATCCTTCGAGACGCGCTGACGCGCTCCTCGCAGGTACAACGGCGAATTAGCCGTTGTACCGGGGATGACGGATCAGAGAGCGCCCCAACAAATTCAAGAAACACCTGCAAAATATGGCTTTCTCAAATTCGTTCGGAAATGACCGCGTGCCCGGTGCAGGCGTCACCGCGGTGCTCGGGCCGACCAACACCGGCAAGACGCATCTGGCCATCGAGCGCATGCTGGCGCATTCGTCCGGCCTGATCGGGCTGCCGCTGCGGCTGCTCGCGCGCGAGGTCTACAACAAGATCGCGGATCGCGCCGGTGTCGACAACGTCGCGCTGGTCACGGGCGAGGAGAAGATCAAGCCGAAGGCGCCGCGCTTCTGGGTCTCGACCGTGGAAGCGATGCCGCGCGATCTCGATGTATCCTTTCTCGCGGTCGACGAGATCCAGATCGCCGCCGATCTCGAGCGCGGGCATGTGTTCACCGATCGCATCCTCAACCGCCGCGGCCGCGACGAGACGTTGCTGCTGGGCGCTGCGACGATGCGGCCGATGATCGAGCGGTTGCTGCCCGGCGCCTCGATCATCACCCGGCCGAGGCTCTCGCAGCTCGAATTCGCCGGCGACCGCAAGATCACGCGGCAGCCGCGTAGAACAGCAATTGTCGCGTTCTCGGCGGACGAGGTCTACGCGGTCGCCGAATTGATCCGTCGCCAGCATGGCGGCGCTGCCGTGGTGCTTGGCTCCCTGTCGCCACGCACGCGCAATGCGCAGGTCGCGATGTTCCAGAACGGCGACGTCGATTATCTCGTCGCCACCGACGCGGTCGGCATGGGGCTCAATCTCGACGTCGATCACGTCGCCTTTGCCTCCGACCGCAAATATGACGGCTACCAGTTCCGCCGCCTGACGCCGGCCGAATTCGCGCAGATCGCCGGTCGCGCCGGGCGCGCGACGCGCAACGGCACCTTCGGCACCACCGGGCGCTGTGCGCCGTTCGAGCCGGAGCTCGTCAATGCGCTGCAGAACCACACCTTCGATGCCGTCAAGGTGCTGCAATGGCGCAACGCCAAGCTCGATTTCGCCTCGCTCGGCGCGTTGCAGGTGTCGCTGGCGCTGACGCCCAATCATGAGGCACTCACGCGGGCCCCGGTGGCCGAGGACCTGCGGGTGCTCGAGCATGTCGCGCGCGACGCCGAGGTGCGCGAATTGGCGCATGGGGCCAAAGCGGTGGAGCGGCTGTGGGAGGCCTGCCAGGTTCCGGACTACCGAAAGCTGTCGCCGGCCGCCCATGCCGAACTCGTGACCACGCTGTATGGCTTCCTGATGCAAAAGGGGCGTATCCCTGACGCATGGTTTGCCGCCCAGGTCGACCAGGCCAACCGGACCGACGGCGATATCGACACGCTATCGGGCCGGATCGCGCAGATCAGGACCTGGACCTTTGTTGCCAACCGGCCGGACTGGCTTTACGACCCGGACCACTGGCAGGGGATCACGCGCGAGCTCGAAAATAAATTATCCGATGCGCTGCATGAACGGCTCACGGAGCGTTTCGTTGACAGGCGGACCAGTGTATTGATGCGCCGCCTGCGGGAGAACTCAGTTTTGAATACGGAAATTGGCAAGACCGGTGAAGTGATCGTGGAAGGCCACGTGATCGGCCGGCTCGATGGTTTCACCTTCGCACCTGATGCGGCCGAGGCCGGCAGCGACGCCAAGGCGCTGCAAGCTGCCGCCCAGCAGGTGCTGGCGCGCGAGATCGATGCGCGTGCCGAGAAACTGGGCGCCGCCCCCGACGAGCAGTTCGTGCTGACCTCCGACGGCACCATCCGCTGGACCGGCGATGCGGTCGCCAAGCTGGTGGCCGCCGACGACGCGCTGCATCCGCGGCTGCGCATCATCTCCGACGAGCGGCTGACCGGCGCCTCGCGCGAGGCGGTGCAGACCCGGCTCGACCTCTGGCTCAAGACGCATATCGAAAAACTGCTCGGGCCGCTGTTCGAACTGTCCAAGGCCGAGGACCTGCAGGGCATCGCCCGCGGCATCGCCTTCCAGCTGGTCGAGGCGCTCGGCGTGCTCGAGCGCAGCAAGATCGCGGCCGAGATGAAGGATCTCGACCAGCCTTCTCGTGCTGCCTTGCGCAAATACGGCGTGCGGTTCGGCGCCTACCACATCTATTTCCCGCAGCTGCTAAAGCCCGCCGCGCGCTCGCTGGCCTCGCTGCTGTGGGCCGAGAAGCAGAGCAATGTCGACATGGCTGCGTTGTCGAATGTGCAGCATCTGGCGAGTAGCGGCCGCACCTCGTTCCCGGTCGACAAGCAGCTCGCCCGCGATGCCTATCGCGTGCTCGGCTATCGCCAGTGCGGCGAGCGCGCGGTGCGCGTCGACATCCTGGAGCGGCTCGCCGATCTGATCCGCCCCGCTTTGGCCTGGCGCGAGACCTCGCCGGGCGAGAAGCCTGCGGGCGCGTTCGACGGCCGCGGCTTTGTCGTGACGCAGGCGATGACCTCGCTGACCGGCTCCGCGGGCGAGGATTTTGCCTCGATCCTGCGCGCGCTTGGCTACCGCATGGACCGCCGCCCGCCGCTGCCGCCGAAGCCCGTTGAGGCCACACCGGCAGAGACCACGGAGGCCGTCGCCGAGACCACCGAGACCGTGGCCGGGACCACCGAGACGGTCGCCGCCGAGACGCCGCCGGTCGAGGCGACCTCTGACGCCGCCGTGGATGCGCCGGTCGGTGCCACTGCCGAGGTTGTGGCCGATGCGCCGGAGGCTGCCACGGATCAGCCGGTGTCCGGCGATCCCGCACCATCGGCCGCGCTGCTGCCCGATGTCGGCTTTGCCGAGGTGGTGTCCAGCGAGGCGACGCCGGTCGTCGTCGAGACCAAGCCCGAGCCCGTGGCGGAAGTTGCCGCCGAGCCCGCCGCTGTCGCCGAAGAGCCCGCTGCTGAGGCGCCCGCTGCGGAAACGGCATCCGAGCCCGCCCCTGCCGCGGAAGCCACTGCAGAGACGCCGTCCGAGACCGCCACCGAGGCGGCCGCGGAGACCGCGGGTGCCGAGGCAGCACCGGCTGACGCCGCTGCCGCCGCCGCGGAGACGCCGGCCGAGCCGCAGTTGGTCGAAGTCTGGCGTCCCGGTGGCCGTTCCGACGAGCGCCGTCCGCATCATCGCGGCCATGATCGCAACCGCGGCCGTCACCAGGGCAAGCCCGCGGAGGGCGCGCAGGCCGCTGAAGGCGGCGGTGAGGGCGACAACAAGCGCGAACATCATCGCCGTCCGCGCCGTCACCAGGATTTCCGCGCACCGCGCCCGGGTGCGCCGGCGGATCCGGCTGCGGCGCCCGCCGAGGGCGCGCAGGCCCGCGACAACAGGGACGACAAGGGCCAGCGCCGCGAGCGCTTCGAAGGCAAAGGTCGCGATCGCGACAATGAGCGTCGCCGCGACAACAAGTTCGGCGGCGACCGCAAGGGCGAGCGCGGCGATCGTGACCGCGGCGGCCGCGATTTCGGCAAGAGCGGCCGCGACAAGCGCGAGGGCGGCCCGTCGCATCGGCCCTACGCCTCGAGCGCGCCGCGCGAGCGCGACCGGCCGATCGATCCGAATTCGCCATTCGCCAAGCTCGCTGCCCTGAAAGAGCAGCTCGCCGGCCGGAAGGAATAGTCCAACCCTTAGTTTAACGCTTGGTCTAGTTTGGATCGACAGCGCCTCGATAAATGGCTGTGGCATGCGCGCCTGGTGAAGGCTCGCACCAGCGCGGCTGAACTCGTCGCGTCAGGTCATGTCCGCATCAATGGCACGCGCGAGAAATCGCCGGGCCATGCGGTGAAGGCGGGTGATGTCGTCACCGTCGCGCTCGACAACAGCGTCCGCGTGCTGAAGGTGACAGGCTTTGCCGAGCGGCGCGGCGATGCCAGTTCGGCGCGCGTGCTGTACGAGGATTTGCAGGCCGGCAATTTGCAGGCCGGTAAGGAGTAGTTATCTAGCGCTTGCTATCTCAATTTGGGTGGCAGGAGCGTGAGAATACTGGCGTTTTTCGAGGGCCGCTTCCCTTGCGGCCCCGGTATTCCTGCGCTACGCAACCCCAGAAAAATCGATCGTTCCGGAGTTTTGGATGACCTACGTCGTCACTGAAGCCTGCATCAAGTGCAAATATACCGACTGCGTCGAGGTCTGCCCCGTCGATTGCTTCTACGAGGGCGAGAACATGCTGGTCATCCATCCTGACGAATGCATCGATTGCGGCGTGTGCGAGCCGGAATGCCCGGCGGACGCCATCAAGCCGGACACCGAGCCGGGGCTTGAGAAGTGGCTCGAGGTCAACCGCGACTACGCCAAGAGCTGGCCGAACATCACCCAGAAGAAGGACTCGCCGGAAGACGCCAAGGAGTGGGAAGGCAAGGAAGGCAAGTTCGAGAAATATTTTTCTCCGAATCCGGGCAGCGGCGACTGATTCGCCAGGGATTACCACGGTAAGGGTGGACGTCGGTCCGCCGCGGCCCTCCGTTCGGCCGCCGATTTAACCCTAATGACGGACATATGACCTGAACGGCCCCTGTTATGCCCGGAATCGGGCGTAAACCATTGATTTTTGCGGAAAATGTGCTATATCTGACACATTACAGGCCAAGAACCCCCTGCCATGCGTACCTTGTGGCTTCGAGGTTCCCGCAAACTCGAACAGGGGCGTGGCAGTTTCCGCGCGCAGGCTGTGTCACAGAAAACGCGTAAAAAGAGTGCTTCAAAGACGACGAAAAAAGCCGCTGTCGTTGCTCGCAGCGCAACCAAGGGCCGTGCCAAGGCGTCCGTGAAGGGGGCCAAGAAGGCGGCGGCTGCAAAGTCCTCAAAGAACAAAAGAAGCGTGATGCCAGAAAAGACTGCCAAGACTGCCGCGAAAGCGGCAGCTGCGAAGCCCGCTGCTGCCAAGGTCGCCCCCAAGCCTGCCGCGACCAAGACGGCTGCTGCGCCGAAGCCGGCCGCCCCGAAGGCTGCCGTCCCCGCCGCTGCTCCGAAGGCCGCCGCCAAGCCGGCCGCCGCGCCGCGCGTCGAGGAGCCGAAGAAGGTCGTGACCCAGCGCCAGGGCTTCAAGGCCAACGAATTCGTGGTCTATCCCGCTCACGGCGTCGGCCAGATCCTGGCGATCGAGGAGCAGGAGATCGCGGGCGCCAAGCTCGAGCTGTTCGTGATCAATTTCATGAAGGACAAGATGACGCTGCGCGTCCCGACGGCGAAGGTCGCCAATGTCGGCATGCGCAAGCTGTCGGAGCCGGCGCTGGTCAAGAAGGCGCTGGAGACGCTGAAGGGCCGCGCCCGCGTCAAGCGCACCATGTGGTCGCGCCGCGCCCAGGAATATGAAGCGAAGATCAACTCGGGCGACATCGTCGCGATCGCCGAGGTGGTCCGCGATCTCTATCGTTCGGAATCGCAGCCCGAGCAGTCCTACAGCGAACGCCAGCTCTATGAAGCGGCGCTCGATCGTCTGTCGCGCGAGATCGCGGTCGTGCAGCACTCGACCGAGACCGAGGCGATCAAGGAAATCGAAGGCCAGCTCGCCAAGAGCCCGCGCCGTGGCGCCAAGGCAGAAGCCGAGGGCGAAGGCGAGGGCGATGCAGACGGTGAGGATGCCGATACCGATGGCGACGATACCGCCGTTGAGGACGAAGCCGCCTGAAAGGGTTCGACGGATTGAAAACAAAAGCCCGGTCGCAAGACCGGGCTTCTTGCTTGCGGGCTGGTGTTGTGTGCTCAAGCGGAGCGAGCCCCGAAGGTTGTACGCCCCGGATTCTTGGCCGTCGCCCCTCGAGACGCGCTGCGCGCTCCTCAGAGCCTGACTGAAAAATGGGTGAGTGATCTCAGTGGGGTGTGATTCCATCGGATTTGCAAAGATTCGAGGGAGAGCACGATGCCCTGGACCAAGATCACTCGGGAGCAATATCGGCGGGACGATCTGCGTTATGCAAGCGATATGACCGATGCGGAGTGGGCGCTGATC
>NZ_JAQOSR010000066.1:0-43656 GCF_046718885.1 Bradyrhizobium sp. UFLA01-814
TGATAGATGGAACGGGCGGGAGACCGAGCCGGCTCACGGCGTCAAGCGCCAAGGACCCAACGGCTTCCCGCCCACCCACATCCTGACAGACTTCCAAGACACAGGGACCCATAACCACGAATGCCGATTGCTCTGCGGTGCCGGGGCCACAGCGCCGTTCAACAACGCAACCCTGTGGTTATGGGTCCCTGCTTCCGCAGGGACGACAGCGAGTGGGTGGCGAGCGCCGGCGCACCCTACCTCTCAAGCTTCTCCTGCACCTCAAGCATCGCGCGCAGCGTGTCGTCGCTGAGCTTGCCGTTGGGGGAGGGCGCGCGCCGCTCGACGGTCTCGACCGAGCGCACATGCTGCGGAACAACCGGCGTGCTGCGCACTGGGGCGCCATCCTCGATGTCTGCCGCCTCGTCAGCCGCACGCGCACCCTGCGCGTAACCGACGCCAAGCCGGCGCCGCGCGGGCTTCGGCTTCGGCGGTGGCGGCATAGTGATGATCGGCGGCAGCGTGTGATGGCGCGACACGGTCGGTGCTCCGGTGGCCTCTCGACATCGAGCGCCTGATTCGCGCAAATCCCCACTGACAAATCGGTAACGTTGTTGCGCGGCGTTGCATTGCATCTGCGCAGTGACATGCCGATATTTCCCGACGGCAATATGGAAACAAAGGTCGCTTAATGCTGCTGCCCGACGGCTATTCCGACATCCCACACGGCAAGATCGCCGCTGTCGTCACACATCTGGAAATGACTGCGCGCCCGCCGCGGCGCGACGATCCGCCCGGCGCGTGGCGCCTGCGCAAGGTCGATCCGCCCGCGCTCGACTGGTATCGTGATCTCTACCGCCGCGTCGGCGAGGAGTGGCTGTGGTTCACCCGCACTGGGCTCGATGATTCCGATCTCGCCTCGAGGATCCACGCCCCCGGCAACGAGCTCTACGGGCTGGGCGTCGACGGCCAGGATGAGGGCCTGCTTGAACTCGATTTCAGCGTGCCCGGCGAATGCCAGCTGCTCTATTTCGGCGTCACCGCAAGATTCATCGGCACCGGCGCCGCGCGCTTCCTGATGAACCGCGCGCTCGAGATCGCCTGGTCGCGCGACGTCAGCCGCGTCTGGGTGCACACCTGCACCTTCGATCATCCCTCGGCCGTCGCGTTCTACCAGCGCTCCGGCTTCCGTCCGTTCCTGCGGCAGATCGAGGTGGCGGATGATCCGAGGCTCGACGGCAAACTGCCGCGCGATGCGGCGCGGCATGTGCCGGTGATTGGATAGAGAGGCGAATATATGTCCGACTTCGCGTTGGAATTGCCAGCGGACTTTGCAGATTACGAATGGGAAGTCGAGGCGAAGGGTTGGTTCTCGCAAGCGTGGATCAACGCTTCAGGAAAGCGATACCTTCTGAATTTCTATGACCCCGCACGACTCGCGCAAGCCATCAATGACGAGCTTGAGCGTGGCAGGGTGTTCTTCGAGCCGAACCTGGTGATAGTTCAATCCATCACAAGGGCGAATATGGAGCAGGCCGTGGCGCTATTGATGGAGTCAGGTGAGCTCACCAACATGGTTGAGGAGTAGCGCCGGTTCTGTCGCGTCCCGCCTGTGGCCTCGGCAGAATCAATAGCAGGCAATGCTTCGCCGGAATGACTTGCCATATTGCAACGCGGTACATCTCATCTAGGATGGTGCAAAGCGCAACCTCTGACCCGGCTTGGGCCGCTACACTTCGAAAGCCTGCTTTCGAGGCACGGCCTGCCGCGGCATGACCGACGAGATGATAGATGTTTTTGATCGGCCAATATGACTCGCCCTTTGTCCGCCGCACCGCGATCGCGCTGCGGCTTTATGGATTGCCGTTTGAGCACAAGCCGTGGTCGACCTTCGGCGATGCGGAGAAGGTTGCGGCCTACAACCCGGTGCGGCGGGTGCCGACGCTGGTGCTCGACGACGGTGAGACGCTGATCGAGAGCGGTGCGATCCTGGATTATCTCGACGAGTTGGTCGGGCCGGACAAGGCGATGATCGCGCGCTCGGGGCCGGAGCGGCGCAAGCACCTGCGCATCACGGCGTTGGCGACCGGGCTCGCCGACAAGGCGGTGAGCCTTGTCTATGAGCGAGTGCTGCGCAAGGAGCAGTTGAAACTCTGGGTCGAGCGTTGCGAGGCGCAGATCGCGGGCGTGCTCGCGGTGCTGGAGCAGGAGCGCGCGGCGGTGCCGTCGCCCTATTGGCTGGGTGATCGCATCGGTCATGCCGACGTCGCGGTGGCCTGCGCGCTGCGCTTCACCGGCGAGGCGCATCCGCATCTGTTCGATGCGCGCTATCCGGCGCTCAAGGCCCACGCCGCGCGTTGCGAGGCGCTGCCGCCGTTCCAGGAGATCGTGCAGCCGCTGGCGCCGCCGAGCGGTTAGGGCGGCGTAGCGTCATCTCTCTCCGTCGTCATTCCCCGGCGCGCAATTGCGCACCGGGGAATGAGAATGCGCAAGTGAGAATGCGCAAGTATGACTGACAGCCCGTGCAACATACTCAGTGTCGTCCCGGCGAAGGCCGGGACCCATAACCACCGCTGCAAATGGTTATGCGATGCTGGAACGACCAGTCCCATCCGCAACATCCGCCGCGGCGTATGGGTCCCGGCCTTCGCCGGGACGACGGTCGAGAGAAAGCCGCGCACACGCTTGCGCCTCTGCGTGTCCTTTGCAACGCGTCCGCAAGCTACTTCGCCCGCATCGCTTCCGGTGTATCCGGCTGCGCGGATGGATGCGCCTTGGCGAAGGCCGGCAGCGCCATGGCGGTCTCGTGGATGCGCTTCACGGTCGGCCAGGGCGACAGGCTGATCTGCTGGTTGATCGCCGCCGTGACGTGGCCGACCAGGCAGATGTCGGCAAGGGTCGGCGCATCGCCATGGCAGAACCGGCCGGTGGCCTTGTGGCCGGCGAGGTGGCCTTCGAGCGCCGCCAGCGTCTCGACCGTCCAGTGCCGTCGCCACGCGTTCTGCTGGCTGTCGCGCAGATCGAGCTCGCGGTCGAGATAGCGGCGCACCCGCGGCGTCAGCAGCGGATGGCCCTCGCAGGCGACGATCAGTGCCAGCCCGCGCACCCGGGCGCGGCCGAGCGCATCCGCCGGCAGCAGCGGCGGCGTCGGAAAAGTCTCGTCGAGCCAGTCGATGATCGCCAGCGACTGGAACAGCACCGTGCCGTCGTCGGTCACCAGCGCCGGCAGCGCCATCTGCGGATTGATCTTGCGATAGGCGTCGGTGCGATGCGCGTCCGCATCGAGATCGACGAAGACGACGTCGGTCGGCACGCCCTTGAGGTTGAGCGCAATCCGCACCCGAAAGCTCGCCAGCGATCGCCAGAAGGAGAAGAATTGCATGGGGGGGGATCCGATGTTCACCTCGCCCCGCCTTTTGGCGGGGAGAGGTCGGCGCGCAGCGCCGGGTGAGGGGCAAGGCACGGTTGTCCCGCACTATAGCCCTCTCCGACTCGGAAATCCTCACCGGACAACAAAGGCGACTGTCATTGCGGGGGCACTCCTCACCCGAAGCCTTCGGCTTCGACCTCTCCCCGCAAAAGCGGGGCGAGGTGAAGAGACGAGCGGAGCTATCCCGCGCCCACCTTCTTCTTGCGCCAGGCGAGGTGCACGGCGCAGGTGCAGCCCTGCGGATGCGAGGCCAGCTCCGCGTCGTTGGCGGGCGTCGCGGCGGGCGCGATCGCCGGTCCCTTGGCGCCGTCCTGCGCGGGGATGTAGTTCAGCACCGGCGCCAGCCAGCGTTCGATCTCGGCGACCGTCATGGCCTTGCGCGCGGCATAGTCCTCGACCTGGTCGCGCTCGATCTTGCCGACGCCGAAATAGAAGCTTTCGGGATGCGAGAAGTACAGGCCCGAGACCGACGAGCCCGGCCACATCGCAAAGCTTTCGGTCAGCTTCACGCCGGCCGTTGCCTCGGCGTCGAGCAGCGCGAACAGCGTCTGCTTCTCGGTGTGGTCGGGCTGCGCCGGATAGCCGGGCGCGGGGCGGATGCCGTCATATTTCTCGAGGATCAGTTCGTCCGCCGACCAGGCCTCGTCGGGCGCATAGGCCCAGAACTCCTTGCGCACGCGCTGGTGCATGCGCTCGGCGAAGGCTTCCGCCAGGCGATCGGCCAACGCCTTGCACAGGATCGAGGAGTAGTCGTCATTGGCGTTCTTGAAGCGATCGGCGACCGCATCTTCGCCGATCCCCGCGGTGACGACGAAGCCGCCGATATAGTCGGCGATGCCGGTTTCCTTCGGCGCGATGAAATCGGACAGCGCGGCGTTGAAGCGGCCCTCGCGCTTCTCGAGCTGCTGGCGCAGCGTATGGAAGGTCGCGATCTTCCCGGCGCGGCTCTCGTCGGCATACACCTCGATGTCGTCGCCGACTGCGTTGGCCGGCCAGAAGCCAACGGTGGCGCGGGCGGTGAACCACTTCTCCTTGATGATCGTGTCGAGCATCTTGCGCGCGTCGGCATAGAGCGAGCGGGCGACTTCGCCGACCTTGGGGTCGTCGAGGATCGCCGGGTAGCGGCCGGTCAGCTCCCAGGTCTGGAAGAACGGCGTCCAGTCGATGTAGTCGGCGAGCTCGGCGAGATCGTAGGCGTCGAAGCTCTTCAGGCCGAAGAAAGCCGGCTTCTTCGGCGGCGCCGCCGCGAAGTCGATCGCGACCTTGTTGGCGCGGGCGTCGCCCAGCTTCAGCCGCTTCTTGTCGGCCTGGGCGCGGAAATGCGCCGTCGAGATTTTTGCGTATTCGGCCCGCACCTCGGCGGCGTAGGCCTGTTTCCTCTCGGCCGACAGCAGCGAGGAGGCGACGCCGACGGCGCGGCTCGCATCGTTGACATGCACGACCGGGCCGCCCGGATAGTTCGGGTCGATCTTGACGGCGGTGTGCACGCGGCTCGTGGTGGCGCCGCCGATCAGGAGCGGCAGGCTCATGCCCTGCCGTTGCAGCTCGCCGGCGAGGAAGCTCATCTCGTCGAGCGAGGGCGTGATCAGGCCGGACAGGCCGATGATGTCGGCGCCCTCGGCCTTCGCGGTCTCGATGATCTTGTTGGCGGGCACCATGACGCCGAGGTCGATGACCTCGTAATTGTTGCACTGGAGCACGATGCCGACGATGTTCTTGCCGATGTCGTGGACGTCGCCCTTCACTGTCGCGAGCACGATCTTGCCCGCGGCGTTGCGGCCGCCGGTGATGCCGTTGGCGAGGTTGCGGGCCTTCTCCTCCTCCATGAACGGCATCAGATAGGCGACCGCCTGCTTCATCACGCGGGCCGACTTCACGACCTGCGGCAGGAACATCTTGCCGTCGCCGAACAGGTCGCCGACCACGTTCATGCCGGCCATCAGCGGGCCCTCGATGACGTCGAGCGGACGGGACGCGTTCTGGCGGGCTGCCTCGGTGTCCTGTTCGATGAACTCGGTGATGCCGTGCACCAACGCGTGCGACAGCCGCTTCTCGACCGGCCATTCGCGCCAGGCGAGATCTTGCTCCTTGGTCTGCTTCTCCTTGCCGCGGAACTTCTCGGCCAGCGCCAAGAGTCGCTCGGAGGCGCCGGGATCGCGGTTGAGGATGACGTCCTCGCAGGTCTGGCGCAGCTCGGGGTCGATGTCGTCATAGACGATCATCTGCCCGGCATTGACGATGCCCATGTCCATGCCGGCATGGATCGCGTGATACAGGAACACCGAGTGCATCGCCTCGCGCACCGGCTCGTTGCCGCGGAACGAGAACGACAGGTTGGAGACGCCACCCGAGATGTGGGCGCCCGGCAGGTTCGCCCGGATCCAGCGCGTCGCCTCGATGAAGTCGACGCCGTAATTGTTGTGCTCCTCGAGCCCGGTCGCGATCGCAAAAATGTTCGGATCGAAGATGATGTCCTCGGGCGGGAAGTCGAGCCTGCCAACCAGGATATCGTAGGCGCGCTTGCAGATTTCGGTCTTGCGCGCGAACGTGTCGGCCTGGCCGGTCTCGTCGAACGCCATCACCACGACAGCGGCGCCGTGACGTTTGGCGACCGTCGCTTCGTGCAGGAATTTCTCCTCGCCTTCCTTCATCGAGATCGAGTTCACGATCGGCTTGCCCTGGATGCATTTCAGGCCGGCTTCGATGACGTGGAATTTCGAAGAGTCGACCATCACGGGCACCCGCGCGATGTCGGGCTCGGCGGCGACGAGGTTGAGGAACGTCACCATCGCCGCCTCGGAATCGAGCAGGCCCTCGTCCATGTTGACGTCGATGACCTGGGCGCCGTTCTCGACCTGGTCGCGTGCGACCTGCAGCGCGGCGGTGTAGTCGCCAGCGGTGATCAGCTTGCGGAAGCGTGCAGAGCCGGTGACGTTGGTGCGCTCGCCGACATTCACGAACGGGATGGCGTCGGTCAGCGTGAACGGCTCGAGGCCGGACAGCCTGAGCCGCGGTGCGATCTCGGGCACCACGCGCGGCTTGTGCGGGGCGACGGCCTTGGCGATCGCCGCGATGTGGTCGGGCGTGGTGCCGCAGCAGCCGCCGACGATGTTGACGAGGCCGGCAGCGGCGAATTCGCCGATCAGCCGCGCCATGTAGTCCGGCGTCTCGTCATACTGGCCGAATTCGTTGGGCAGGCCGGCGTTCGGATAAGCACACACGAGCGTGTCGGCGACGCGGCCGATATCGGCGATGTGTGCGCGCAGATCCTCGGCGCCGAGCGCGCAGTTGAAGCCGATCGTGATCGGCCTGGCGTGCCGCACCGAATGCCAGAATGCCTCCGGCAATTGCCCGGAGAGCAGGCGGCCGGACTTGTCGGTGATGGTGCCGGAAATCATCACGGGCACGTCGATGCCGCGCTCCTCGATGATCTCGGAGATCGCGTACAGCGCCGCCTTGGCGTTCAGCGTGTCGAAGATGGTCTCGACCAGCAGCAGGTCGGCGCCGCCGTCGAGCAGGCCCTTGGCCTGTTCGCCATAGGCCTTGCGCAAATCGTCGAAGGTGACCGCGCGATAGCCGGGATTGGAGACGTCGGGCGAGATCGAGGCGGTGCGGTTGGTCGGGCCGAGTGCGCCGGCGACAAAGCGCGGCTTCCCGTCTTCGGCGCTCACCCGCTCGGCGGCGGTGCGCGCCAGGCGAGCACCCTGCAGGTTCAGCTCATAGGCGAGATCCGCCATGTCGTAGTCGGCCTGCGCGATCGAGGTCGAGGAGAAGGTGTTGGTCGCGACGATGTCGGCGCCGGCGCGCAGATATGCGGCGTGGATGTCCGTGATCGCAGCGGGCTGGGTCAGGATCAGGAGATCGTTGTTGCCCTTGATGTCGCGGTGGAAGTCCGCAAAGCGCGCGCCGCGGAAGGCGGCTTCGTCGAATTGCAAGCCCTGGATCATCGTGCCCATGGCGCCGTCGAGCACCAGGATGCGCTCGCGGGCAGCCGCGAGCAAAGCGTTACGCTTGGGGGAAACGGGAACGGGCATGTGTCAGGCAGCTTTCTGGGCACCGTTCGGCCGGATGCCGAGCAGGTGGCTGATCGCGAACACGAGGTCCGCGCGGTTCATGGTGTAGAAGTGGAAGGTGTCGACGCCGTGCTTGAACAGCTTCTGCACCTGGCCGGCGGCGACGGTGGCGGCGACCAGCTTGCGGGTCTCGGCGTCGTTGTCGAGGCCCTCGAACTTCTCGGCGAGCCAGTCCGGCACGCTGGTGCCGGCGCGCGTCACGAAATTGCGCGCCTGCTTGAAATTGTGCATCGGCATGATGCCCGGCACGATCGGAATCTCGATGCCGCGCGCGCGCACCCGGTCGACATAGCGGTGGTAGAGGTCGTTGTCGAAGAACACCTGGGTGATCGCGCGCGTCGCGCCGGCGTCGACCTTGGCCTTCAATGTGTCGATGTCGGCGTCGAAATCCTTCGCTTCCGGATGCTTCTCCGGATAGGCGGACACCGAGATCTCGATGTCGGCGTGGCGCCTCTTGATTCCGGCGACGAGTTCGGCCGAGCTCTGGTAGCCGTCCGGATGGGTGAAGTAGGGCGTGCCGATGCCGCCGGGCGGATCGCCGCGCAGCGCGACGATGTGACGGACGCCGACCTCATGATAGCGGTCGACGATGTCGTCGATCTCGCCGCGCGAGGCGCTGACGCAGGTCAGATGCGCGGCCGGCAGCAGATCGGTCTCGCGCAGGATGCGGGTGATCGTGGAATGGGTGCGCTCGCGGGTCGAGCCGCCGGCGCCGTAGGTGACCGAGACGAAGTTCGGCGTCAGCGGCGCCAGGCGATTGATCGTCTCCCAGAGATTGCGCTCCATCTCCTCGGTCTTCGGCGGGAAGAACTCGAAGGAGATTTTCGGCGCCTTGGGCGCACGCGGTGCGTTATGCACAGAGGAAATGGTCTCGGTCATGATACGCAAAGGCTCCGCAACTGGAGGGCAGACGTCCGGCCTGGATATGAAGGCCCTAAGATAAGCCAAACGCGTGGGATCAAATAGCCCATCGGATATGGGAAATTGCCCATTCGTCGCGTAGATTCGGCAAAAATTGACTATCAAGAATCTCCGGTGGGCAAGCCACTGGTTTCGCGTTAATAGTATTAAGATATTGAGAATATTGAAATAATAATTATTTTGTAGATGGTTGGATGTCGAAATCGATTGTGGGTAGTTTGGCGCATCAATGAACCGACGTATATCGTCCCAAAATCAGCAGCTGGTGGCGCCGACGTTCCGCTGCGGGACTGGTCTGCGCGGTCGGGACCTTTGTCGCCCCGTGGCGCCACACTAGGTTGACGGCCATGATTCCGCTCTCCGTCCTCGACCTGTCCGTCGTCACCACTGGCACCAGGCCGGCCGCTGCGCTCCGCAACAGCATCGATCTGGCGCGCCATGTCGATGGCCTCGGCTACACACGTTATTGGCTCGCCGAACACCACAACCTTGCTTCCGTCGCGAGCCCGGCGCCCGATCTGATGATCGGGCAGATCGCGGCGGTGACGCAGCATATCCGTGTCGGCTCCGGCGGCGTGATGCTGCCCAACCATGCGCCGCTGGTGGTCGCCGAACGCTTCAAGATGCTGGAGGCGCTGTTTCCCGGCCGCATCGATCTCGGCCTCGGCCGCGCGCCCGGCACCGACGGCGCCACCGCCTACGCGCTGCGCAGCCGGCTCGATCGCCGCGAGGGCGATGATTTCCTCGAGCGGCTGCACGAGCTGACCTTGTGGGAGACGCGCGATTTCCCACCCGGCCATCCCTACAACAATGTGGTGGCGATGCCGGACGACTCGCCGCTGCCGCCGATCTGGCTGCTCGGCTCGAGCGACTATTCCGCCGAGCTCGCAGCCCAGGTCGGGATGGGCTTTGCATTCGCGCATCATTTTGCCACTCACGACGCAATTGCAGCGATGACGAACTACCGCGCGCATTTCAAGCCATCGGGCTGGCGCGCGACGCCGCAGTCGATCCTGGCGGTCGCGGTTGTTACGGCGGAGACCGACGCGGAAGCCGAGCGGCTTGCGATGTCGATGGATCTCAACCGGCTGCGCCGCGACCGCGGCCAGTATCTGCCGCTGCCTAGCGTCGAGGAGGCAGAAGCCTATCCCTACACCGACGCCGAGCGCGCCTCGATCGCGCGCAACCGCGCCCGTCTCTTCGTCGGCAGCCCCGCAACCGTGATGACGAAGCTGCAGCCGCTGATCGCGGCGACCCAGGCCGACGAGCTGATGGTGATATCAGCGGTCTACGACCACGCGGCGCGGAAGAAGTCGTACAGCCTGCTTGCCGAGGCGTTCGGGTTGGAGAAGAGGGTTGCGGCATAAAGATTGTCGTCCCGGCGAAAGCCGGGACCCATACGCCGCGGCTCCAGTTGTTGAACAAGCTGGTTGTCGATGTGCTGCCTACGAACGCCGGTGGTTATGGGTCCCGGCTCCCGTGCGCAATTGCGCACTAGGCCGGGACGACCCCGTAGAGAGGCTGCGCTCGCCTGGTCTAATCCTGCGTCTCGCTGAAGGTGGCGCGGAACGGATGGCCGGGATAGACGCCGACGATGCGGAATTCGCGCGAGAAGAATTTCAATTCCTCGACCGCAAAGGCGAGCCCGCGGTCGTTGGGGTGGCCGTCGACATCGGCGTAGAATTGCGTGGCGAAGAAATTGCCGTCAACCATGTAGCTTTCGAGCTTGGTCATGTTGACGCCGTTGGTGGCAAAGCCGCCGAGTGCCTTGTAGAGCGCGGCGGGCAAGTTGCGCACCCGGAAGACAAACGTCGTGACCAGCGGCCCCGAGCCCTGCGCGGCCCATTTGGCCTCGCGCGCCAGCACCACGAAGCGGGTGGTGTTGTGGGCCTCGTCCTCGATGTCCTCGGCGAGAATGTCGAGGCCGTAGATATCGGCGGCGAGGCGGGAGGCGATCGCCGCCACGCTCTTGTCGCCGCGCTCGGAGATGTCGCGGGCGCTGCCGGCGGTGTCGGCGGCGACGATCGGCTTGATGCCGAGCTTGCGGATCACGCGGCGGCATTGGCCGAGCGCGTGGACGTGGCTCTCCACGCTCTTGATGTCGGCGAGCTTGGTGCCCTTGATCGCCATCAGCTGGTGGCGGATCGGCAAGAACCATTCGCCGACGATGAACAGGCCCGAGGCCGGCAGCAAATGATGGATATCGGCGACGCGGCCGGCGACCGAATTCTCGATCGGGATCATGCCGAGATCGGCCTCGCCCGAGGAAATCGCCGCCAGCGCGTCCTCGAAGGTCGGGCAGGGCATCGGCTCGGCGTCGGGATAGGCCTCGACGATCGCGATATGGGAATTGGCGCCAGGCTCGCCCTGGAACGCGATTTTCAGCTTCTTGGTCATGGGTGGCCTTTTACCAGCCGATCAGGCTTTGGAAAGTATTCTGCGGGCGGTTTCGAGGTCGGCCGGGGTGTCGACGCCGCGCGGGACGGTGTCGACGATGGTGATGTCGATCCGCATCCCGGCTTCCAGCGCGCGCAGCTGCTCGAGCTTTTCCTGCTGCTCCAGCGGCGATGGCGGCAGCGCTACGAACCGCTCCAGCGCGGCGCGCCGGTAGGCGTACAGGCCGATATGATGGTAGCGCGGCCCGTCGCCGTGGGGCGCGGTGGCGCGGGTGAAATACAGCGCGCGCAACCGGTTCGGCCCGATCGGCGAGCCGACCGCCTTGACGACGCTGGGGGCCTGATCCTCCTCCTCGCTATGGATGCGCGAGGCCAGGGTCGAGATGTCGACTGCGGGATCGTCAAGCGCTGGCATCACGCTGCGGATGGTCTCGGGACTGATGGTCGGGAAATCGCCCTGCAGATTGACCACGATCTCGGCACGGCCGCCGGGGTCGAGGGTCGTCATCGCTTCATAAATCCGGTCCGAGCCGGACGGGTGGTCGGGGCGGGTCATCACGACCTCGCCGCCGGCAGCCTTCACGGCCGTAGCGATCTCGGCCGTGTCGGTGGCGACCGCAACCCGGCCGATGCCTGCCGCCTCGGCCCGCCGCAGCACATGGACGATCATCGGCACGCCGGCGATCTCGAGCAGCGGTTTTCCTGGCAACCGGGTGGCGGCCATGCGGGCCGGAATCAGCACCAAGGTAAGGGGTTGGGTCATTCGTGTCGGGGCCCGTCCGGCCTGCGGAAATTGCCGGGGAGGAGGTTGAATTCGGCGCGTTTATACGGGTTGCCAGAGCGCGGGCAAACCGATATCTCAACCCTGCTTGGGGCGGTGCGATAAGGCCGATTCCCAGGTCTTTCCCCGCGGCCGTATTCCCGGCCTGAAGTCGACATTCAAGGCCCGGAGCCTGACCCAAAATGGACTCCTTCGAACTCAACAAAATCCTCGGTGCGGTTCTCGGCACCTGCATCGTCGTCCTGGTGATGAGCTTTGCCGCCAGCGCGAAATTCGCGCCGAAGCTGCCGGAGAAGCCGGGTTTTGAGATCGCGGTGAAGGAAGAGTCCCATGGCGGTGGCGGCGAGGCCGCTGCGGCCGCATCCGAGCCGATCGAGAAGCTGCTGCAGACCGCGTCCGTCGAGAAGGGCGCCGCGGCCGCCAAGAAGTGCCAGGCCTGCCACACCTTCGAGAAGGGCGGTCCCAACCGCGTCGGTCCGAACCTGTTCGGCGTCGTCGGCGAGAAGAAGGGCGAGGGCCGTGGCTTCAATTTCTCGGCCGCGATGAAGGGCAAGGGCGGCGAATGGTCGTTCGACGACCTCAACAAGTTCCTGACCAACCCGAAGGGCTTCATCCCGGGCACCGCGATGGGCTTCGCCGGCGTTCCGAAGGACAGCGAGCGCGCCGACATCATCGCCTATCTGAATTCGAACTCGGAGCACCCGGCTCCGCTCCCGACCGCCTCGAAGTAACGATTTGCTTCGCGCAAGCATGCGGATGAAACGGCCAGGCAATGCCTGGCCGTTTTCGCATGGGGAATCCGCTGTCGCGGGGTTGTTATCGGGACGTTTCGCCGCACCGATATTGTTCCCGGGCCAATATCATGAGGAAAAAGCAACGTAATTTGTCGAACCGTTGCCTTATATTGGGTCCCATGTAAGCGGGGCCGCAAGCAGGAAGACCGAATTTGGCGATCACCCGACGACACCTCCTTCAAGGCAGCGCACTGGCGGCAATGGCTCCGGCGCTCGGACTCACCACCAGCCTGTCGGCGATCACGCCGGCCTTCGCCGACGATGCCCCCAACGGGCTGAAATGGCGGCACGGCCTCTCGACCTACGGCGAAATCAAATATCCCGCCGACTTCAAGCGCTACGACTACGTCAAGCCGGACGCGCCGAAGGGCGGCGCGGTGCGGCTGTTCCAGCCCGGCACCTATGACAGCTTCAACCTCGTCGTTGCGGGGTTGAAGGGCTCCGTCTCGGCGGCTGTCGCTCGCATCTACGACTCGCTGATGGAGGCCTCGCTCGACGAGCCCGATACCTATTACGGCGAACTCGCCGAGGCGGCAGCCTTTCCCGATGATTTCTCCTACGTGATCTACCGCCTGCGGCCCGGATCACGCTGGCACGACGGCAAGCCGGTCACGCCGGAGGACGTGATCTTCTCCTTCGAGGCGTGGAAGGCGAACAGCCCGATGTTCAGCGCCTACTACCGGCATATCGTTAAGGCCGAGAAGATCGGCGATCGCGACGTCAAGTTCACCTTCGACAGCGCAGGCAACCGCGAGCTGCCGATGATTACCGGCCAGCTCACTATTTTGCCCAAGCATTGGTGGGAAGGCACCGACGCGCAGGGCAAGAAGCGTGACATCACCGCAAGCACGCTGGAGCCGCCGCTCGGTTCGGGTCCCTATCGGATCAAGGAGTTCGTCGCCGGACGGTCGGTCGTGCTCGAGCGCGTCAAGGACTACTGGGGCAAGGACATTCCGATCGCGATCGGGCAGAACAATTTCGACGAGCTGCGCTACGAATATTTCCGCGACGACACCGTCGCGCGCGAGGCGCTGAAGGCTGACCAGTTCGATTGGTATAACGAGCGCAGCGCCAAGGAGTGGGCGTCGGCCTACGACGTGTCGCCGGTGCGTGAGAAGCGGCTGCTCAAGGAGCTCTTCACCGTCCGCAACCAGGGTCGGATGCAGGGCTGGGTGTTCAACCTGAGGCGCCCGAAATTCGCGGATGCCAGGCTGCGCCGCGCCTTCAACTACGCGTTCGATTTCGAAGAGATGAATCGCGTGCTCTCGACCGGCGAGTATCATCGCGATTCAAGCTATTTCGACGGCATCCCCGATCTGATGGCGACCGGCCTGCCGGAAGGCAAGGAGCTCGAGATCCTGGAGACGATGCGCGACAAGGTGCCTCCGGAAGTCTTCACGACCCCCTACAAGGATCCGGTCGGCGGCACGCCGGAGAACGTGCGCGCCAATCTGCGCGAGGCGACGCGGCTGTTGAAGGAAGCCGGCTTCGAGATCCGCGATCGCAAGCTCATCGATTCGTCCGGTCAGCCGTTCACGGTCGAGATACTCGGCAACAGCGGCGATTCCGGCATGGAGCGGATTGCGCTGTTCTACAAGCCGAGCCTTGAGCGTCTCGGCATCACCGTCAATCTGCGTGCCGTGGACACGGTGCAGTATCAGAACCGGGTCCGCGAATACGATTTCGAGATGGTGACCCAGGTCTGGGGGCAGTCGATCTCGCCCGGCAACGAGCAGCGCGACAATTTCGGCTCGCAGGCGGCCGACCGGCCAGGCTCCAACAATCTTCCCGGCATCAAGAATCCGGCCGTCGATGCCATCATCGAGCGCATCATTTTCGCCAACAGCCGCGCCGATCAGGTCGCCGCCGCCAAGGCGCTGGACCGGGTCTTGCTCTGGAACTTCTATCTTGTTCCACACTTCAATTACGACAAGCAGCGCTACGCGTACTGGGATCGCTTCAGCCATCCCGACCCGCTGCCGAAATACGCAGTTTCGGGATTCCCAAATCTTTGGTGGTACGACGCCGACAAGGCGGCCAAGCTCAAGCGTTCATAAAACTCAAGGATTCGCGCATGGCGCTATTCTCCCGTCGGCACGCACTCGGTCTCGGCATCGGTGCGTTGAGTGCTGCAGGCTTGCGTGCTGCACCGGCGGTGGCCGACAACGGAACCGAGATGCACGGCATGTCGGTGTTCGGCGACCTGAAATATCCGGGGGATTTTAAGATCTTCGACTACGTCAATCCGAAGGCGCCGAAGGGCGGGGCGTTCTCGGTGATCCCGTGGGTGCGCGGTTACAACCAGTCCTACTACACGTTCAATTCGCTGAATGCCTACGTCCTCAAGGGCGAAGGCGCGCAGGGCATGGACATGACGTTCGCGACGCTGATGTCGCGCGCCAATGACGAGCCCGACGCGATGTACGGCTATGCCGCGAAGTCGGTGCAGATCTCGCCGGACAAGCTGACCTACCGCTTCACCATGCGCCCCGAGGCGCGCTTCCATGACGGCTCGAAGCTGACCGCGCAGGATGTCGCCTTCTCGCTCAATACGCTGAAGGAAAAAGGCCACCCGCTGATCCAGGTGCAGCTGCGCGACTTCGTCAAGGCCGAGGCGCCCGATGACGCGACCGTGGTGGTGACCTTCGCGGCGGGGCGCGCGCGCGACGTGCCGCTCTATGTTGCGGGCCTGCCGATCTTCTCCAAGGCCTATTACGCGAACCGGTCCTTCGAGGACTCGACGCTCGATGCGCCGCTCGGCTCGGGGCCGTACAAGGTCGGCCGGTTCGAGGTCAACCGCTACGTCGAATTCGACCGCATCAAGGACTGGTGGGGTGCCGAGCTGCCGGTCAATCGCGGCAGCTACAATTTCGACACCGTGCGCTACGAATTCTATCGCGACCGCGATGTGGCGTTTGAGGGCTTCACCTCGAAGAGTTATCTGTTCCGCGAGGAGTTCACCGCGCGCGTCTGGGCGACACGCTACGATTTCCCCGCGGTGAAGGATGGCCGCGTCAAGCGCGAGACGCTGCCCGACGATACGCCGTCCGGCGCACAGGGCTGGTTCATCAACACGCGCCGCGACAAGTTCAAGGATCCACGCGTGCGCGAGGCGCTGATCTGCGCCTTCGACTTCGAGTGGACCAACAAGACCATCATGTACGATGCCTATGCGCGCACCGTCTCGCCGTTCCAGAACTCGGATATGGTGGCGGACGGGCCTCCCTCGCCGGAGGAGCTGGCGCTGCTCGAGCCGTTCCGCGGCCAGGTGCCCGACGAGGTGTTCGGCCTGCCGTTCGTGCCGCCGATGTCCGACGGTTCCGGCCAGGATCGCGCGCTGCTGCGCAAGGCGGTGCAACTGCTCAACGAGGCCGGCTGTGTCGTCAAGGACGGCAAGCGCGTGCTGCCGAACGGCGAGCCCATCACCATCGAATTCCTCAACGATGAGCCCTCGCTGCAGCCGCACCATGGGCCTTACATCAAGAACCTCGGCACGCTCGGCATCGCGGCGACGTTCCGCCTGGTCGACGCGGTGCAGTACCGCGCCCGGGTGGAAGATTTCGATTTCGACATGACCATGCAGCGCTTCAGCTTCTCGGCGACGCCCGGCGACAGCATGCGGCCGTTCTTCTCCTCGCACGCCGCGAAGACCAAGGGCTCCTACAATCTCGCAGGCATCGCCAATCCCGCGATCGACGTGCTGATCGAGAAGATCATCGGCGCCAACAGCCGCCATGAGCTGACGATCGCCTGCCGCGCCTTTGACCGCGTGTTCCGCGCCGGCCGCTACTGGGTGCCGCAATGGTACCGCAACACGCATCCGATCGCCTATTGGGACCAGTTCGGCCATACCGAGAAGCTGGCGAAATATGCCCAGGGCGTCGGCGCCCCGGAGAACTGGTGGTATGATGCGGCCAAGGCCGCGAAGCTCGAGCAGGCGAAGTAGCCGATGAGCGCCTATATCGCCCGACGTATCTTCCTGATGCTGCCGACGCTGCTCGGCATCCTGTTCGTCTCCTTCGTGGTCGTGCAGTTTGCCCCCGGCGGTCCGGTCGAGCGTGTCATCGCGCAGATCAACGGCGCCGACACCGGCGGCACGTCGCGGGTGTCGGGAGGTGGCGGCGATTTCGGCGCGCAGCGCGGTCAGGGCGCGGGCGCCGGCGCGGCCATCAATTCGAAATACCGCGGCGCGCAGGGCCTCGATCCCGATTTCATCAAGAAGCTCGAGGTGCAGTTCGGCTTCGACAAGCCGGCGCCGGAGCGGTTCGCGCTGATGGTGTGGAATTTCGCGCGGTTCGACTTCGGCAACAGCTATTTCCGCAGTGTCAGCGTGCTGCAGCTGATCAAGGAGAAGCTGCCGGTCTCGATGTCGCTCGGCATCTGGATGACGCTGCTGACCTATCTGATCTCGATCCCGCTCGGCATCCGCAAGGCGGTGCAGGACGGCTCGCGGTTCGATACCTGGACCTCGGCGGTGATCATCATCGGCTTTGCGATACCGGGCTTCCTGTTCGCGATCCTCCTGATCGTGCTGTTTGCCGGGGGCTCATTCCTCAATATCTTTCCGCTGCGTGGCCTGACTTCGGACGGCTGGGCGCAGTTCCCCTGGTACTGGAAGATCATCGACTATTTCTGGCACCTGACGCTGCCGCTGGTGTCGATGGCGCTCGGCGCCTTCGCCACCATGACCCTGCTGACCAAGAACTCGTTCCTCGATGAGATCCGCAAGCAATATGTGATGACCGCGCGCGCCAAGGGTTGCAGCGAGCGCCAGGTGCTGTACGGCCACATCTTCCGCAACGCCATGCTGATCGTGATCGCCGGCTTCCCGGGCGCGTTCATCCACGCGTTCTTCTCCGGCTCGCTGCTGATCGAAACCATCTTCTCGCTCGACGGGCTCGGCCTGCTTGGCTTCGAGAGTGTGTTGAACCGCGACTATCCGGTGGTGTTCGGGACGCTGTTCATCTTCTCGCTGGTCGGACTGGTGGTCAATCTGCTCTCCGACCTTGCCTATATGTGGATCGATCCCCGGATCGATTTCGAAGCGCGGGAGGTCTGATGACGATGCTCGCGCCCCAACCGGTCGAGACCTCGACGCAATCGCCGCTCGGCGAGGCGGTGCCCGCCACGCGGCACGGCTTCTCGCCGTCGCCGCTGAACAGGCGGCGCTGGCAGAACTTCAAGGCCAATCGCCGCGGCTACTGGTCGTTCTGGATCTTCCTCGTGCTGTTCGTGGCGTCGCTGTTCGCCAATTTCATCGCCAACGACAAGCCGCTGATGGTCAAATATGACGGCCGCCTGTACTGGCCGGTGATCTTCACCTACGCCGAGACCACCTTCGGCGGTGACTTCGAGACCGCAGCCGATTATCGCGATCCTTACCTGCAGAAGCAGATCGCCGCCAAGGGCGGCAGCATGATCTGGCCGCCGATCCGCTACTCCTACGACAGCCGCAACCTCGACCCGCCGACGGCGGTGCCGTCGAAGCCGACCTGGCTGTTGACCGAAGAGCAGTGCAAGGACGTGGTGAAGCGGAAGGGACTGACCGGCTGCCGCGACCTCGAGTACAACTGGCTCGGCACCGACGACCAGGGCCGCGACGTGGTCGCGCGGCTGATCTACGGCTTCCGCATCTCGGTGCTGTTCGGCCTGACGCTGACCATCCTGTCCTCGATCATCGGCATCGCCGCGGGCGGCGTGCAGGGCTATTTCGGTGGCTGGACCGATCTCATGTTCCAGCGGCTGATCGAGATCTGGACCGCGATCCCCTCGCTCTATCTGCTGCTGATCATCTCGGCGGTGCTGCCGCCGGGCTTCTTCATCCTGCTCGGAATCCTGCTGCTGTTCTCCTGGGTCTCGCTGGTCGGCCTGGTGCGCGCCGAATTCCTACGCGGCCGCAATTTCGAGTACATCCAGGCGGCGCGTGCGCTCGGCGTGTCCAACGGCGTGATCATGTTCCGCCATCTGCTGCCGAACGCGATGGTCGCGACCATGACGTTCCTGCCCTTCATCGTGTCGTCCTCGGTGATGACGCTGACGGCGCTGGATTTCCTCGGCTTCGGCCTGCCGCCCGGTTCGCCCTCGCTCGGTGAATTGCTGTCGCAGGGCAAGGCCAATGTGCAGGCGCCGTGGCTCGGCCTCACCGGCTTCTTCTCGGTCGCGATCATGCTGTCGCTCCTGATCTTCATCGGCGAAGCCGCGCGCGACGCCTTCGATCCCCGCAAGACGTTCTCGAAGGGCTGAGGCATGGACGCGATCAACCAGCCTTTGCTCGATGTCCGCGACCTCTCGGTCGCCTTCGGCCGCGCGGTTGCGGTCGACGGCATCTCGTTCTCGATCAAGCGCGGCGAGTGCGTCGCGCTGGTCGGCGAATCCGGTTCGGGAAAATCCGTCAGCGCGCTGTCGGTGCTGAAGCTGCTGCCCTATCCGACGGCATCGCATCCCACCGGCGCGATCCGCTTCCGCGGCCGCGACCTCCTGACCGCGTCCGATCGGGAGATGCGCGAGGTTCGCGGCAACGACATCTCGATCATCTTCCAGGAGCCGATGACCTCGCTCAATCCGCTCCAGACCATCGAGACCCAGATCGGCGAGATCCTGTCGCTGCACAGGGGCGTCAGTGGCGCGGCGGCGCGGGCGCGGACGCTGGAGCTATTGGGCCAGGTCGGCATCCCCGAGCCGGAGACCCGGCTGAAGAGCTATCCGCACCAATTGTCCGGCGGCCAGCGCCAACGCGTGATGATCGCGATGGCGCTCGCCAACGAGCCCGATCTGTTGATCGCGGACGAGCCGACCACCGCGCTCGACGTCACCGTGCAGGCGCAGATCCTGGCGCTGCTGGCCGAGATCAGGGCGCGGCTCGGCATGAGCCTCTTGTTCATCACCCACGATCTCGGCATCGTCCGCCGCATCGCCGACACGGTCTGCGTGATGAACAACGGCAAGATCGTCGAGCAGGGGCCGGTCGAGCAGGTCTTCACCGCGCCGAAGCACGCCTATACCCAGGCGCTGCTCGCGGCCGAGCCGAAGCCCGATCCGGCGCCGCCGCAGCCGGGCGCAGCGGTCGTGATGTCGGCGGACAATCTCAAGGTCTGGTTTCCGATCAAGCGCGGGCTGTTGCGCTCGACCGTCGGCCACATCAAGGCGGTCGATGGCGTCAGCCTCGCGGTGCGCAAGGGCGAGACGCTCGGCGTGGTCGGCGAATCCGGCTCCGGCAAGACCACGCTCGGGCTCGCGCTGCTCCGGCTGATTTCGTCCGATGGTCCGATCGTGTTCCTCGGCAGCGACATCCAGGGCCTGCGCTTCAAGCAGATGCGGCCGTTCCGCCGCGACATGCAGATCGTTTTCCAGGACCCGTTCGGCTCGCTCAGCCCGCGCATGTCGGTGGCCGACATCATTGCCGAGGGCCTCGAGGTGCACCAGAAGCAGCTGTCGCGCGAGGAGCGTGAAGCGCGGGTGATCAAGGCTTTGAAGGATGTCGGGCTCGATCCCGACTGGCGCTTCCGCTATCCGCACGAATTCTCCGGCGGCCAGCGCCAGCGCATCTCGATCGCGCGCGCGGTCGTGCTGGAGCCGAATTTCGTCGTGCTGGACGAGCCGACCAGCGCGCTCGACATGCTGCTGCAGGCCCAGATGGTCGACCTGCTGCGCGACCTGCAGCGCAAGCGCGACCTCACCTATATGTTCATCTCGCACGATCTGCGCGTGGTCGCCTCGCTGGCGAGCCATTTGATCGTGATGAAATCCGGCAAGGTGGAGGAGGAGGGACCGGCTTCCGAGCTGTTCAAGAATCCGAAGAGCGAGTACACCCGCGCGCTGTTCGCCGCCGCGTTCCGTATCGAAGCGGCCGGCGACGGGGCGGTGGCGACGTAATCTCGTAGGATGGGTAGAGCGAAGCGAAACCCATCATTTCTCCGCGCGGTAGCAGCTTGATGGGTTCCGCTGCGCTCTACCCATCCTACGCATCTCGCTTCTAGTCCCACGTCGTCCCCGCGCAACGGCTTCGCCGTTGTCGCTGGAGGTGCGAGCCTTGCGGCGCAATTGCGCCGCTGGGCGAGCCTCGAAGGATGCGTGGCCCGAGTGGGGCCGTCGATCTTTCGAGACGCGCGCGAGAGCGCGCTCCTCAGGATGACGGGGATGGATATTGCCTAAAGCCGCTTGATCGCGAGGACTTCGCTGCCGGCGGCTTTGATCCTGGCGATGGCGGCGTGCGTGTTCTCCAGCGCCGTTGCCATGTGATGCGCGTTGGCGTGCACGATCGTCGTCGCGTCGCGCACGATGGCGACATGGCCCTTCCAGAATATCAGGTCGCCGCGTTGCAGCTGCTTCGATTCGACAGCCGTCAATTCGCCGCCGAGCCCTTCCTGCTGCATGTCGCTGTCGCGTGGGCAACCGGTGCCGGCGGCGGTCAGCGCAATCTGCACCAGGCCGGAGCAATCGATGCCGAGGCTCGATTTGCCGCCCCACAGATACGGTGTGCCGACGAATTGCTCGGCGATCGCGACGAAATCACCTGCCATCGTGTCGAGCGGCGCGAGATGCTGGCGTGGCAGGTGCCAGCCTTCGCGGGTCAGCGCGAACGCACCGTCCTCGCGGATGATGGCGAGCTTCGTCCCCATCGCCAGCGCCTCGACCGGCGGCAGCTTGATCGACGGGCCCGGAAACGCCAGCGTGCGCAGCGCCGCGACCTTGTGCGTCGGGGCGGCGCCGGGCGTCGTCAGCGCGGCCTCGGGAATCCAGCCGACATAGCCGTCATCGGCAAGCTGGCCCCAGGCCCAGCCTTCGCCGTTGCGATCGTACACCGTGATCCGCTCGCCCCGGAGCGCCTGCGTCATCTGTTCGGCATCGCTCGCCGGCGCCTGGCGCAGCGGCGCAATGGCGTCGCCGACCTCGAGCGTCTCGCCTTCGACGAAACGCAAGGCCTTGACCTTGCCCTCGAGATATTTCGCCGCGAGGTCGTCGCGGGCCGGCGTCAGACGGGGGTCATGCATAGCGCTGGCTCAGCAATTTGTAGATCGCGCGCGCGGCCTGGCACTCGCCGCCTTCGGGACGGCCGGGCTTTGCCGACGGCGTCCAGCCGTAAATGTCGACGTGCAGCCAGCTCCTCGCATGCTCGACGAAGCGCTGCAGGAACAGCGCGCAGGTGATCGAGCCCGCGAAACCGCCCGACGGTGCGTTGGTGATGTCGGCCGTCTTGGAGTCGAGCCAGGCGTCGTAGGCCGGCCACAGCGGCATCCGCCACAACGGGTCGTTCTCGCTCTTCGCACAAGATGCGACGTCGCCGGCAAGCGCCTCGTCATTGGTGTAGAACGGCGGCAGATCCGGGCCCAGCGCCACCCGCGCGGCGCCGGTCAGCGTGCCCAGGTCGACCAGCAGATCGGGCGTCTCCTCGTCGGCGAGCGCCAGCGCGTCGGCGAGCACCAGCCGCCCTTCGGCGTCGGTGTTGCCGATCTCGACGGTGATGCCCTTGCGCGACTTGAAGATGTCGAGCGGGCGGAACGCGTTGCCGGCAACCGCGTTCTCGACCGCCGGGATCAGCACGCGCAGCCGCAGCTTCAGCTTGGCGTCCATCACCATCTGCGCCAGTGCCAGCACGTTGGCGGCGCCGCCCATGTCCTTCTTCATAATGAGCATGCCGCTCGAAGGCTTGAGATCGAGCCCGCCGGTATCGAAGCAGACGCCCTTGCCGACCAGCGTCACCTTCGGATGGGCGGGGTCGCCCCAGCTCAGCTCGATCAGCCGCGGCGCGCGAGTCGACGCCATGCCGACGGCGTGGATCAGCGGAAAGTTCTGCGCGAGCTCGTCACCGTCGACGCAATTGAAGGCCGCACCGAACCGCGTCGCGAGGTCACGCGCCACATCGGCGAGCTCGGCCGGCCCCATGTCGTTGGACGGCGTGTTGATGAGGTCGCGCGCCAGCGCCGCGGCATCCGCCATCCGGGTGATCTCGGCGGCGTCGACGCCGTCGGGCGGCACCAGGCGGACTTCGGGGACCTTGTTCGGGCGATAGCGGCCGAAGCGATAGCAGCCGAGCGCGAAGGCGAGTGCGGCAAGCCTGGTGTCGTGCGGTGCATTGGCGAACCGATAGACGCCCGGCGGCAGCAGGCCGGGCAGGGCGCCGGGCCGGAACGGATCGCGCGCCTTGTGGTCGGCGTCCTCGAGGCCGAACAGCACCTGCGCGATGCCACCGTCTGCCCCCGGCAGGACGAGCAATTTGCCGGGCTTGGCCGCAAAGTCATTGGCCGCCGCGAACTGGCGCGCCGGTGCCGGCAGCTCGCCCCGAATCGCATCCCATGTCGCCTTGGTGACGAAGGTGATCGGCGTGGCGGCGGTCGTGGCGGTCTCGAACACGGATGGCATGCGGCTCTCGGCTGTTCTGGCGTCGTTGGTGGGCTACTACACGCCTTTCGCCACGGATGGTAGCGCGCCAACGGTTCACGCGCCGTGCAGACGACAACCGGCGGGCCGGTTGTCACGCCGCCAGTTAACCAGACGTTAGGGTTAACAGTCTATTGCTGGCACGCTCGGCTGGAACCGTTCGTCCGATTTCGTGAGTCACCGTGCCATGCGTCAACAGTCCAATCTGACCCGGCATCTCGCTTCCGCAGCCCTCCTGGCGGTCCTGGCCGCAGGGCTTGGCGGTTGCCAGACCATGTCCGACGTGGCGGGATCGATCACGTCCCGGTCCGATCCCACGCCCGATGATCCGCGCCGCGCCGTCGAGGTCTATGGCGAGCGCTATCGCAAGAATCCCAAGGATGTCGCCGCCGCGGTCGGCTACGGCCAGGCCCTGCGCATGACCGGACAGCGCTCGCAGGCCTGCGCCGTGCTCGAGCAGGCCACGATCGCCAACCCCGGCAACAAGGCGCTGCTCGCCGCCTATGGCCGCGCGCTGGCCGACAACGGCAATTCGCAGGCTGCATTCGACGTGTTGAGCCGCGCGCATAGCCCGGACAATCCGGACTGGCGGATCCTGTCGGTGCAGGGCACCACGCTCGACAAGATGAACCGGCACGAGGAGGCGCGGCGCTATTACGCCAGTGCGCTCAGGCTGGCTCCGGACGAGCCGTCGGTGCTGTCCAATCTCGGCCTGTCCTACATGCTGACCAAGGATTTGCCGAAAGCGGAAGAGACGCTGCGCCAGGCCTATGCCAGCGCCCGCGCCGACACCCGGATCCGGCAGAACCTTGCGCTGGTCGTCGGCCTGCAGGGCCGCTTCGCGGAGGCCGAAACGATCGTCAAGGCCGACCTGCCGTCGGATGAGGCCGCGGCCAACGTCGCCTATCTCCGCGACATGCTGAACCGCAAGGACGGGCCGCGGACCGCGTCGCGTGCGGCGCCGGTCGTCGCCAAGGACGACTAAACCAAACGTGGCAGCTCCACCTCCCGTGAAAAGGGGAGGTCGCTTTGCCCGCGAAAGCAAAGCGGGTGGGGATCATCTCTCCACGCGCAGCGGCGTCTGCGGCCGACCCCCCATCCCGGCCTTCCCCCTTTCCGGGGGAAGGAGAAGGCAGGCCGTCATTTGGGCTATGCATACTCCAAACCTCCCCTTGAAAAGGGGAGGTCGCTTTGCTCGCGAGAGCAAAGCGGGTGGGGATCATCTCTCCATTGCGCAGCGGCGTCTGCGGCCGACCCCCATCCTGACCTTCCCCCTTTCAGGGGGAAGGAAAAGCAGTAACGCAGTCCGCTGCTGCGCAACTCAATGCATCGTGGCGATCTTGATGTAGGACGGGCCGAGGATCACGATGAACAGGCAGGGCAGGAAGAACAGGATCATCGGCACCGTCAGCTTGGGCGGCAGTGATGCGGCCTTCTTCTCGGCCTCGTTCATCCGCATGTCGCGGTTTTCCTGCGCCATCACGCGGAGGCTCTGGCCGAGCGGCGTGCCGTAGCGCTCGGATTGCTGCAAGGCCATGCACACCGACTTCACGCCTTCGAGGCCGGTGCGGCGCGCCAGGTTCTCATAGGCCGTCTTGCGGTCCTGCAAATAGGACAGCTCCGCGGTCGTCAGCGCAAACTCCTCCGACAGCGCGACCGATTGCCCGGCGATCTCGTTGGCCACTTTCCGGAATGCGACCTCGACCGACATGCCCGACTCGATGCAGATCAGCAGCAGGTCGAGCGAATCCGGGAACGCGCGCTTGATCTGGAGCTGGCGCTTGGAGATCGCGTTCTTCAGGAACAGCATCGGCGCCTGCAGGCCGGCATAGGCCGCGCCGACGCAAATGCCGATCTTGAGCGTGAGCGACCAGTTCGCGCCGGCAATGAAGAACGTATAGATGATCGCGCCGATCAGCATCAGGATCGGCGTGACCGCCCGCGCTGCCAGAAAATAGACATACGGAGCGTGGCCGCGATAGCCCGCCATCACGAGCTTCTCGATCGCCGCTTCCTGGGCCAGCCATTTGGTGAGATTCAGGTCATCCACCATCTTGGAGACAGCCTGCTTCGGCGTCTGGCGCAGCGTCACCTTTTCCGACTTGGAGAGACGGTCGCGCTCGCGCTGCCGCAGGCGCTCGCGCTCGCTGGCGACCGCCTTCATGCGCTTGTTGAGATCGCCGCCGGCGAGCAGCGGCATCACCAGCGTGTAGACCGTCGCGCTTGCCGCGAAGAAGGCAAGCAGCATGGTCATGAACCTGACGTCGTGGAGCTTGGCGACCAGAATATCAATCATGCTGCACCGTCAGAAATCGAAGTTGATCATCTTCTTCATCACCAGCACGCCCATCGACATCCAGATCGCGCAGGCGACCAGCATGAGCTGGCCCATCGAATTGGTCCACAGCAGGGCGATGTAGTCCGGCGTCGTCAGGAACACGAGGATCATCACGATTGGCGGCAGTGAGCCGATGATAGCGGCGGAGGCCTTCGCTTCCATCGACATCGCCTGGATCTTCTCGGCCATCTTCTTGCGGTCGCGCAGCACCCTCGACAGGTTGCCGAGCGCTTCCGACAAATTGCCGCCGGACTTCTGCTGGATCGCGATCACGATGCCGAAGAAGTTGGCCTCCGGCAGCGGCATCCGCTCGTAGAGCCGGGCACAGGCTTCGCCGAGCGGCATGCCGATCGCCTGGGTCTCGATGATGGCGAGAAACTCGCTGCGCAGCGGTTCCGGCGCGTCGTTGACGACCGCCTTGAGCGATTCGAACAGCGGCAGGCCGGCCTTGATGCCGCGCACGATGACGTCGACGGCGTCAGGCAGCGCCTTCAGGAACGCCTTCTCCCGCCGCTTCTTCAGGAAGCCGAGCACCCAGCGCGGCAGGCCGAGACCCATGGCAAAGCCGATGCCGGCCGCGCCGAGCAGGCCTCCGCCAACCATGAAGGCCACGCCGAACCCGAACAGGCCAAGGGCGCCCGAGATCATCCAGAATTTCTGCTCCGACCAGTCCAGTCCGGCCTGCGAGATGCGCACGCCGAGCGGGACCTTCTTGTCCTTCTGACGCCGCGCCTCGAGCTCCTTCAACGATCCCTCGACCTGCTCGCGGCGGGAGCGTTGCGTGCGGTCGGCATTTCGTGTCGTCGTGGGTTCGCTGCGCGCCACCGACGCGCGGCGCGACTCGGCCTTCTTTTCCCCCGAAAGGTAGGGATACAGGAAGACCCAGGCGATGCCGCCGACCGTCGTGGCGGCGAGGAAGGCGAGAGCCAGAGTTTGCGTCTGCATCCTGCGTTCCCCTAGACCGGCGCCGGCGCGTCGGAGGCGTCGAGCGCCGCCGCAAGCCGCTTCTCTTCATTGTAGTAGCGCGCACGTTCCCAGAAGCGCGGCCGGCCGATGCCGGTCGAGCGGTGCTTGCCGATGATCTTGCCGTTGGCGTCTTCCCCGACCACGTCGTAGAGGAAGACATCCTGGGTGATGATGGTGTCGCCTTCCATGCCCATCACCTCTGTGATGTGCGTGATGCGGCGCGAACCGTCGCGCAGGCGCGCCGCCTGCACGATGATGTCGACCGAGGCGCAGATCATCTCGCGAATGGTGCGAGACGGAAGCGAGAAGCCGCCCATGGTGATCATGGATTCGCAGCGCGACAGTGCTTCGCGCGGATTGTTGGCGTGCAGCGTGCCCATCGAGCCGTCGTGGCCGGTGTTCATGGCCTGCAACAGGTCGAACGCCTCGGGGCCGCGGACTTCGCCGACGATGATGCGTTCCGGGCGCATACGCAGGCAGTTGCGGACCAGTTCGCGCATCGTCACCTGGCCCTCGCCCTCGATGTTCGGCGGCCGGGTCTCCAGCCGCACCACATGCGGCTGCTGCAGCTGAAGCTCGGCGGCGTCCTCGCAGGTGATGATGCGCTCGTCGTGCTCGATATAGTTGGTCAGGCAGTTCAGCAGCGTGGTCTTGCCCGAGCCGGTGCCGCCGGAGATGATCACGTTGCAGCGGACGCGGCCGATGATCTGCAGGATGGTTGCCCCTTCCGGGGTGATCGCGCCGAACTTGACGAGCTGCTCCAGCGTCAGCTTGTCCTTCTTGAATTTGCGGATGGTGAGCGCGGGCCCGTCGATCGCCAGCGGCGGCACGATGGCGTTGACGCGGGAACCGTCGGCGAGGCGGGCGTCGCAGATCGGCGAGGATTCGTCGACGCGCCGGCCGACCTGGCTGACGATGCGCTGGCAGATGTTGAGAAGCTGCTGGTTGTCGCGAAAGCGGATGCCGGTGCGCTGGATCTTGCCGGCGACTTCGATGAATACGGTGCCTGCGCCGTTGACCATGATGTCGGCGATGTCGTCGCGCGACAGCAGCGGCTCCAGCGGACCGTAGCCGAGCACGTCGTTGCAGATGTCGTCGAGCAGCTCCTCCTGCTCGGCGATCGACATCACGATGTTCTTGATCGCGATGATCTCGTTGACGATGTCGCGGATTTCCTCGCGCGCCGATTCGCTGTCCAGCTTGGCGAGCTGGGCAAGGTCGATCGCCTCGATCAGGGCGCCGAAGATCGTCGCCTTGACCTGGTAGTAGTTGTCCGAGCGGCGGGCTTCGACGGCGGGAGCAGGCGGTGGCTTGCTAGGTGCCAGCGGCGGCGACGAGATCGCCGGTGCGGCGGACTCGCGCGACATCGCCGGCGCGCCGGCAGGCTCCGGCGCCTGAAACGCGGGCTTGGGTGCCCGCACGTCCCCATCGTTTCCGCTACGCTTACCAAACACGACGTCTTAACTCCACGCGGACCACTATTTGGACCGCAGCTTTTCGAGCAGGGGCGACAGGAAGGACCCCCTCGGCTTCTTGGTCTCGCCGCGGCCTGTCAGCCGCTGCGCCATCTGCAGAAACATCTCGACCGCGCGGTGATTGGCAGAAATCTCGGCGATCATCTGGCCGTTGTTGGCGGCCGAACCGAAGATCTGCGGATCGAACGGGATGGCGGCGATCGGCTGGCTTTCGATCGCCTTGGCAAACTCACCGGCTGCGATCTCGGGACGCTTCGGCACGCCGACCTGGTTCAGGCAGTACAGCGGTGCGCGGTCGTTGGGCCGCGACGCCTTCAGCAGGTCGAACATGTTCTTGGCATTACGCAGATTGGCGAGGTCGGGTGCCGCCACAATCAGGATGTCGTCGGCCGCGATCAACGCGCGCTTGGTCCAGCCGGACCATTGATGCGGCACGTCGAGCACGATGCAGGGCATCGTGGTCCGCAGCGTATCGAAGATCGCGTCGAACGCCTCGGCGCCGAAATCGTAGACCTTGTCGAGCGTCGCCGGCGCCGCCAGCAGGCTCAGATGGTCGGTGCATTTCGACAGCAGGCGGTCGACGAAGGCGGTATCGACGCGGTCGGGCGAGAACACGGCGTCGGCGATGCCTTGCGCGGGATCCTGGTTGTAGTTGAGGCCGGCGGTGCCGAAGGCAAGGTCGAGGTCGGCGACCACGGAATCAAGCGCCAGATCGCGGGCAATCGCCCAGGCGACATTGTGGGCGATGGTCGAGGCGCCGACGCCGCCCTTGGCACCGACGACGGCGACGATGCGGCCGACCGCCTTGGCTTCCGGCGCCGAGAACAGGTTGCAGACCGCGCGCACCACGTCGATCGCATGGGCCGGCGCAATCACGTAATCGCTGACGCCGCGGCGCACCAGCTCGCGATACAGCGTCACGTCGTTGACGCGGCCGATCACGACCACGCGGGTGCCGGCGTCGCACACTGTTGCGAGCTGATCGAGGCCGGCCAGGATGTCACCGCGCCCCTCGGTCTCGAGGATGATGACGTTGGGCGTCGGCGCCGAGCGATAGGCCTCGATGGCGGCCGCCATGCCGCCCATCTGGATCTTGAGGTGAGCCTTGGCCAGCCGGCGATCCTCGCCCGCCGACTGCACGGCGGCAGCGGTCTCGACCGTTTCGCAGAACGCCTGGACCGAAACCCGTGGCGCCGGAGCAATATGGTCGTCCGCGGCCTGCGGCGGGGCGTCCGTCTGCTCTTCGGAGTTTTGCTGCGCGTAGGTGATCATTTTCCTGTGTCGCTTAGCTTGGCCCTGTCGGACTCGGGATAAGTCGTGGCGGTGGTGGTGCCCTTGCGATACTTGTCGAAGGCGATGTTACGACGTGACGTATAGGCAGGGGTTTCCGCGCGCGGCTGCACGAGGTCGGTCGGGTCTTCGACCATGGCTGCGAGGTTGCGCTGATTGGCGCAGCCGAAATTGTAGTACTGCTTGTTCTCGATGTAGGACCCGTTGTGGATCGACGGGCCGAGATCTTCCGGCCAGAGGCCACACGGCCCGGCGACCGCTTTCATCTTTGGATAGTTCACGCGGATCGCGGGCATCTGACGCGGATCCTCGGGACGGTATTTGCGAACGAGGATCCCGCGCGGCGGCACGCCGGCGGCGGTGAACGTGGCCTGGATCTCGCGCAGCGATTCCTGGGCGGTCCGTGCGTTCGGCGTGTCGGCGGGAACGTCGATGGTGACGGCGCCGGTTCCCTCGCGCATCCAGTCCTGCGCCATCCCCATCACCTCGGCGCGCTGCTCCGCAGTCAGGCCGCCGCGGCTGCGGCCGACGAAGACCACGATCGAGCGATCAGCCTCGGTGACCGCGATCGGGTGACGCTGGCGATAGTCGGCCGGCGCGTTCACCATCGCGAAACTGTTGTCGGCGGCGTGCTGGCAGGCGCCCAGCGTCATCGCGAGGCTGACGAGCGCCCCGGCGAGAGCGATGCCGCGCTGGTAACCGGCGGATGTCCTGGATGTGGTCTGTGTCATCGTCCGCCTCAGTCCGTAATGAAGCCGTAAGTGCCGCGGTAATTCCGCGCCGGCTCGGTGCGGCCGGGCACGCCGTAGACGCGATTGATGCTGCCCAGCAGGTCGGCCTGCGGATCGGACGCGTTGGCGAAGCCGTCATCCGGACGCGACAGGTCCTTCTGCGCCACCGCGCGAACGACATAGGGCGTCACCAGCACCATCATTTCGGTCTGGTTGTTGACGAAGTCCCGGCTGCGGAACAGCGTTCCGAGCACCGGCAGCGACGCCAGCCCGGGCAGGCCATTGATCGCCTGCTTGGTCTGGTCCTGGATCAGGCCGGCCATCGCCATCGAGCCGCCCGAGGGAATTTCCAGCGTGGTCTCGGCGCGCCGGGTCTTGATCGAGGGGATCGTCGTTCCGCCGGCGCCGCCGGTCAGCGAGTTCTCGGTCGAGACTTCCGACACTTCCGTCATCACGCGCAGGCTGATCCGTCCCTCGGTCAGCACCACGGGCGTGAAGTTGAGCGAAATGCCGAATTTCTTGAAGCTGACGGTCTGAACGCAATTTCCGATCGCGCCTCCCGTCGTCGTCTGACAGGTCACGCCGGTCGGAATTGGAAATTCGCCGCCCGAGATGAAGGTCGCCGATTCGCCGGAGATCGCAGTCAGGTTCGGCTCGGCGAGCGTCCGCACCACGCCTGCGCTTTCCATGGCGCGTAGCGTCGCCGACACCGACGGAGCCGCGCCGAACGATGTGGTGAGGGCGTTACCGGGCACCAGCGCCGCGTTGTTCGCGGTGAACGGGTTGTTGTTGGTGAATTTCACCACGGTGGTGCCGTAATTGAGGTTCGCGGTGAGGTCGATACCGAGCTGCTTGATCAGGCTGCGCGAGACTTCGGCGACCGTCACCTTCAGCATCACCTGGTCGCGGCCGCGAACCGTGATGGAGTTCACGACCTTGTCGGCGCTGCCGACCAGCCGCGTGGCGATCTCGCCGGCCTGCTGCGCTTCGATCGGGCTCGCCGCGCTTCCGGTCAGCATGACGCCCTCGCCGACACCCTCGATCTGGATATCGGCATTCGGCAGTGCTGCGCGCAGAGCCGCGCGCACGCCGTTGAGGTCGCGCTTAACCGCGATGTCATAGGCCGCGATCTGCTGACCGGCGGCGTCGAAGAACACGATGTTGGTCTGGCCGACCGTCGCGCCGATGATGTAAGCGCGTTGCGCCGAGCGGACCACGGCATTGGCGATCTTGGGATCGGCGACCAGCACGTCCTTGATGTCCCTCGGCAGATCGATCACCACCGATTTGCCGACGCCGAGTGCGAGGAAGCGGGCGTTCATCTGGCCGTCGGCCGCGGCGGGAGCGGCGCGGTAGTCGCCCGCCACCACCGGCGTCAGTGCCGGGTTGAGCGTGAGCGCCGCGACGGCCGAGAACGACAATGCGCGGACCATGAAGGCCCGCATCGTCCGTTGAGTTGCCCCGCCCTTCATCACCTGTGTCCTCATGGTCACTTCTGCATCGTTGCCTGGTTGGCAACGCCAAAGCGGATGATGTTGATGGTCTCACCGCGTCTTTGGTGGTTGTCGTCGGTCCTGACGTCGGTCCCGTTGTTGTCGGCGATGCTGCGCAGCGCCAGCGACAGGACGCCGCTCTGGCGCGCGCGCGCCAGCGTCTCGGTCTGGTCAGGCTTCAGCTCCAGCGTCACCGTCTTGCCGATCAGTGCGTTGGTGCCGTCCTTCTCCTTCGGCGCCTGGTCGATCGCAAGGACGCGGATATTGGTCAGGATGACCTCGGAATTGACGATGTCGGCGCCGCTGCGGTCGGGATTCTTGTCCCGCTTCGACAGCAGGACGTCGACCCGGTCGTTCGGCAGGATGAAGCCGCCGGCACCGGTCTCGGGAGAGATTTCAGTCGATACCGCCCGCATGCCGGTCGGCAGGATCGCGGCCATGAAGCCGCTTCCGTCGGCCTTGACGAGCTTCTGCTCGCGGATCGGCTCGCCCTGGATGAACGGGGCGCGCGCGATCGAGCCGGTGACGTCCTTGATGGCGTCGGCGTGGCTGTCCTTGCGCATGAAGCTGGCGCTGGCGGTCGCCGCCGGCCAGGTCTGCCACTGCAGATCTTCGGCCTTCACTGCCTGGCCGAGGCTGATGTCGGCGCGCGCGACCAGGATGTCGACGGTCGGCAGCTGGGCAACTGGCGGAGGGGCCGCCGGCTTGTCGTCGCTTCCGCTCGCCAAATAAAGCGCCGCAAGGCCGGCGCAGCCTGCAATTGCCAGGACCAGAATGCGGGCCTTATCCATTACGCTTCACTTTCCACATGACGCCGCGACGCTGCCGCCGCCGTGATGGGAGTTGACCAGCTATTCGTCAAAGCATGGTTAATGAGGCGTATCTAAATCGCCTTAACGGGCGGTTACCGCTGCTTTCTCAGCGCATCGCGAAGTGCGCGAGATCGATCGTCTTGATCCAGTCCGTCTCGGGATAGATCAGCAGGGCGCCGAGGGCGAGTGCGATGCCGTAGGGAATTCCGGTCTGCTTGTCGTGCAGGCGGCTGAGCCAGGCCTGCGACGCGAGCGGGTAGGGCAGGGGCCATTGCCGCAGCTGCAGCAAGAGCACGGTCAGCGCACCGCCGAACAAAGACGCAAAGACCAGATAGGGCAGCAGATGCTCGAACCCGAACCACAGGCCGGCCGCGGCCGCGACCTTGGCGTCTCCGCCGCCGACCCAGCCCATCGCGAACATGCCGAACGCCACCACGAGAACCAGCGCGCCTGCGCCGGCATGGGTGAGGATATCGTGGACGCCCATCCCGGTCAGCGGCGCCAGGACAAAGAAGCCCGCCACCAGTGCCAGCGAAATCCGGTTCGGGATCGTCATGGTCAAGAGATCGCTCGCCGCCGCAAAGGCCATCAGGGCCGGAAACAGCATCAAGCGTGCGATGTCGAGGATCATGAATTCATGCCGTCAAGCTGGAGCTGCGGTCGAGACCGACGCTAGCGGCCAATGGTGAACAATCGGAAAAGGATTGCCGGCACCATCAACGGAGGCTGCCGATCGGCCCCCGACAAATAGCAAAGGTCCCGGGATTGCCGGGACCTTTGATGCGAATTCGTCGAAGCCGGCTTACTTCAGCGAGCCCGAGATCGAGTTGAAGGTACCCGAGAGCTTCGTGCCGACGCCGTTGACTGCAGCGATGATCGCGATGGCGATACCGGTGGCGATCAGGCCGTACTCGATGGCGGTCGCGCCCGATTCGTCCTTCACGAAGCGCGAAACGAGGTTCTTCATAAAATCACTCCTGTGTACACGTGGCTGGTCGAACTAGATTTGGTCTCGCCGGCGTTCTCAGCACCGTGACCATTGCGGCACCCTAGTGTTGGACGATTTCGGCGCAGTTAATTTGATCGCATAAACTCTGCGGGAACCCGCTGTTGTTGCGCACAGTAAATTTGGCATTAAGCGGTCCGCTAGAATTGCAGACTGTTGCTGCGATCGGGCGCCCGGGGCCTATTCACGGCTCCTTAAGCGCACATCTATACCCATGGGGCTTCCGTAGTATGAGGCTGCCATGTCCACCCTTCCGATCGAAGTCATCGAGATGCTCGGCCAGACTATGATGAGGGTGGTGCCGATCACGATCGTCCTCGCGCTGTTCTTCACGGTGCTGACCCACTTCTGGGCCTGCAATCCCGGCAAGCCGTGGTGGCAGAAGCGCGAGCTGGTCACGGACATCTGCTACTGGTTCTTCGTGCCGGTATTCGCCCGCGTGCTGCGCATCGGGCTGCTGGTGGTGGGCGCGGCCGCGGTGTTCGACGTGCACGGTGCCGACGAGCTGATCTCGTTCTACGAGAACGGACACGGCCCGCTGGCGCAGCTGCCGCTCTGGCTGCAATCGATCATCTTCCTGGTCGCCTCCGACTTCATGCTGTACTGGCTGCACCGGATGTTTCACGGCGGCGGCTTCTGGAAGTACCACGCCATTCATCATTCCTCCGAGGATCTCGAATGGATCTCGGCGGCGCGCTTCCATCCCGTCAATCTGCTGATCGGCACGATCTCGGTCGACGTGATCCTGCTGATGGCCGGCATCTCGCCGAACATCATGCTGTGGGTCGGTCCTTTCACCACATTCCACTCCGCCTTCGTGCACGCCAACCTGAACTGGACGCTCGGTCCGTTCAAATATGTGATCGCCACGCCGGTGTTTCATCGCTGGCATCACACCGCGCTGGAGGAGGGTGGCGACACCAATTTCGCCGGTACGTTTCCGCTCTGGGACATTCTGTTCGGGACATTCCGCATGCCCGAAGGCAAGCTTCCGGATGATTACGGCGTCGACGCCGAGCAGGGCGTGCCGGCCGAAATCGGCGGACAGCTGGCCTATCCGTTCCGTCATTGACCGGACCGCGCGCGCATGAGTGCTGAGACCGCAACCGTCCCACAGGCGCGGGCCTCGGTGTTCGCCGAAGTCCCGGCCTGGTTCTGGATGGCGTGCGGCGTCTATGCGCTGCTGCTGGTCGTCGGCGACAGGCTGCTCGCCGATTCCGACACCTACTGGCAGATTGCCGTCGGCCGGTGGATCCTCGACCACCGCGCATTGCCGTCGGTCGATATCTATTCCTTCACCAAGGCGGGTGAGCCGTGGGTGTCGTCGTCCTGGCTGGCGCAGGTCCTGTTCGCGAAGGCCTACGACCTTGCCGGGTGGACCGGGCCCGCGGCGCTGGCCGCGGCCTGCGGCGCCGCCACCTTCGCGCTGCTCACCGCCATCCTCAGCCGCGCGCTGCCGGCGATCTACGCCAGCCTGATCGCGCTGGCGGCGCTGGTGCTGACATGCGGGCATCTGCTGGCCCGTCCGCATGTGCTTGCACTGCCGATCATGATGGTCTGGGCGAACGGCCTGATGGTCGCCAGCGAACGCCGCGAGGCTCCTTCGTTCTGGCTGCTGCCGCTGATCGCGCTCTGGGCCAACCTGCATGGCGGCTTTCTGTTCGGCCTGGTGCTGGCCGGCGCCTTCGCGCTCGATGCGCTGTGGAACGCCGCGCCGGCGCAAAGATTGCCGCTGGCGCTGCGCTGGGCCGCATTCGGCCTCGGCGCGCTGGCCGCGTGCTGCGTAACGCCCTATGGGTGGGGAACGATCCTCGCCTCGCTGAGGATTCTCAGCCTCGGTGAACTGCTGCATCTCATCGCGGAATGGATGCCGGCGAGTTTCAGCCATGTCGATGCGTTCGAGCTGACCATTCTCGGCCTGATCGGCGGGGCGCTCTATTGCGGGGTGAAGCTGCCGCTGCCGCGAATCGCCCTGGCGCTCGGCCTGCTGCACATGGCGCTATCCCATGTCAGGAATCTCGAGCTCTTCGCCCTGCTGTTACCGCTGGCCGTGCTGACGCCGGTGGCAACCCAGTTCGCCCTGCGTGCCGCAGGCGTGGTCCGGCTGAAGGCCACGCCGGCCGCGATGCTGATCGCCGCGCTCTGCGTCGCGACCTGGTTCATTGCGGCGCGCCGGGACATGTCGCCGCCGGCGATCCATTCGCCCGCTGCCGCCGTCGACGCGCTGAAGGCGCACAACGTGCAGCGCGTGCTCAATGATCTGCAGTTCGGCGGCTATCTGATCTGGCGTCAGGTGCCGGTGTTCGTCGACGGCCGTGCCGAGCTTTACGGCGAGAGCTTCGAGATGGCCTATTACCATGCGCTCCAGCTCAAGGACGTCGACGGCTTCCTCGATCTGCTCAAGACCTACAGGATCGATGCGGTGATGCTCGATCCGGCAACGCCCGCCTCCAAATTTCTCGATCACATCGATGGATGGCAGCGCCTCTACGCTGACGATCGCGTGGTGGTGCATGTGCGTGGCGCCGGCTAGGCGGCGGTCCCCGCGGGGGCGCTTTTCCGCGGGATCACCGGGCCGTTGGCCGATCCGTTCCGGAAGTCGTGACATCCGCGCAATTCGGCGGTCGATTTTTGCTCTTCTTAAATGAATTGCCGTCAGATTTGCCTGCGTCGGGCGCCGGTCCGCTGCGTATCGCTTTTGCCGGCTTGTTAACGTCCCGGGGTAAGGTATGTCGTTTCAGTCCCAGCGTATTCGCGCCGTCGCGCGCATTGGATTCATCTCGCTGGCCGCAGCCGTTCTGCTGTGGCCCGCATTCGCAACGGCTGCGCCGGATCCGGACCGGATTGCGGTCAATGTCGATCAGGCCAAGCTCGTCAAGCTGCCCGGCGGCATCTCCACCATCGTGGTCGGCAACCCGCTGATCGCCGACGTCACCCTGCAGAACGGCGGCGTTGTCGTCGTGACCGGCAAGGGCTACGGCGCGACCAACTTCATCGCACTCGACCGCACCGGCCAGGTGCTGGTGGATCGTCAGATCCAGGTCGAAGGCCCGACCGACCAGTTGGTCACTGTTTATCGCGGCGTCGATCGCGAGACCTACAGCTGCATGCCGGTCTGCCAGCGCCGCATCACCCTCGGTGACGGCGAGACCTACTTCAAGTCGACCATGGACCAGGCCGGCTCGCTCAACAGCCAGGCCTCCGGCTCGGGCGCGGCCGCGAAGCCGCAGAACTAGCGCGTGTCCGCGCCGGCGTTTCACACGCCGGGGCAGCCGCCGGCCGAGGCGGTTCATCCGACATGGTTAAGAAAAGCCTAACGGATCGGGTCGCTCTGTCTCGATCCGGCGAAATACTTCGACAATGAGTCTTGGGTAGTTGTTGTCGCCATGTTGATCCGGGGTCGTTGATGCCGCTGCCCGCTCATTCTTTTGCGCGCCTCCTCCATCGCTTTCGCAGAAACCGCCGTGGCGCGACCGCGGTCGAATTCGCGATGGTCGCGCCGCTGTTTTTCGGACTGCTGTTTGCGATCATCGAAGTGGCGATGATCTTCTTCGCGAGCCAGGTGCTGGAGACGGTGACGCAGGATTCCGCGCGCATGATCATGACCGGTCAGGCGCAGGGCGCAAGCTATACCCAGCAGCAGTTCAAGAACTTCGTCTGCGGCCAGGTCAGCGCGCTGTTCGATTGCGCCAACGGCATATCGGTCGACGTGCGCAGCTATCCCGCTGCGACGGGCTTTAGCAGCGTCAACATCGCGCCTCCAATCGATTCCAACAACGCATTCATCCCGACCATGAAATGGTGTCCCGGCAAGGACGGCGACGTCGTGGTGGTCCGGCTGTTCTATCAGTGGCCGCTGTTCGTCACCAAGCTTGGCTTCAATGTCGCCAACCTCGCCAACGGCAAGCGGTTGCTGACCGCGACCGCGACATTCAAGAACGAGCCATCCGGGACCGCCGGGGCGACATGCTCATGAGCAACGTCATGAAAACCCGGGCCGCGGCCTTGCTGCGCTCCGTCGCGGCCCTCTGCAATGACCGCCGGGGCCTTGCCGCGGTCGAGTTCGCTTTCGTCCTGCCGCTGATGCTGGTGCTGTTCTTCGGCACCGTCGAGTTTTCATCCGGTGTCGCGGTCGACCGCAAGGTCACCTTGATGGCGCGCGCCGCGTCGGACCTGACCTCGCAGTCGACGCAGGTGGTGGATGCCGACCTGCAGAACTTCTTCAGCGCCAGCGTCGGCATCATGACGCCGTACGATCCGACGCCGACCAAGGTCACATTGTCGGAAATCTACGTCGATGCCTCGAAGGTCGCGCGGATCCAGTGGAGCAAGGCGGGGGTGATGGCCACGGGGGCCACGCAGGCCACATTGACGGCCTCGAGCCGCAGTCAGGGCGATGTCGTGACCAGCGTCGTTCCGGCGGCGCTGCTGGTTGCGGGCACCTATCTGATCTTCAGCGAAGTCAGCTACAAATACGTTCCGACGGTCGGCTATGTGATGGCCAAGAGCGGCATCAATCTCACCGATGTCGCCTTCACCAGGCCGCGGCAGTCGGTTTGCGTGTTCTACGCCCCGACCTCCGCCACGATGCCGACGACCTGCTCGACCTATTAGAGCGTTTTCGAGCGAAGTGGATACCGGTTCGCGTGAAGAAAACGCGTCAAAACAAGAATCTAGAGCCCCGTTCCGATTCAATCGGAACGGGATAGGCTCTAGAGCTTTTCGAACGACGCTGACGCCGGTTGGCAATCCAGACAAAAAGGGCCGCATCCGAAGATGCGGCCCTTGATGCTTTAGCGACAATTTCCTGGAGCTTCGCGCTCCCGGGAAATCGGCTTATCCGGCGGCGCGCAGATTGTCGGCCGAGGATTTGCCGGAACGGCGGTCAGCCACGATCTCGTAGGAGATCTTCTGGCCTTCACGCAGAGTGCCAAGGCCGGCGCGCTCGACTGCACTGATGTGCACGAACACGTCGTTCCCGCCTTCATCTGGCTGGATGAAGCCGTAGCCCTTGGTCGCGTTAAACCACTTCACGGTTCCCATGCTCACGTGGGTAGTCCCTTCTCAGATATACAAGTTCAAGACCCGCTGATCGGCGGGGTGGTGAGATCGAATTTTTGGAAGGGTCGTCAGCGTCTGAACCGGCTGTACCGGTATTGGCTAATGTCGTCCGGCCGAAAATCGATGGGTAGGATATTATTCGATAGAAGGCTTCAAAACAATCCTGAAAACAATCCTGACGTGCGCGATTTTTTGGCCGGCGCAGCCGCCGGCCAATTGTTCGCAGGACATCAGGACGTCATGCCCGCAGCGGTTGCAATACCCCGCTTATCGGCGGCGGAACTGGCCGCCGCGCTGGGCTCCGCCCCGCGGCGGGCCGCCCGGCGCGCCGCTCGGACGCTCGTCCTTGTGCCGGAAGATCAGGCGCCCCTTTTCGAGATCGTAGGGCGACATTTCGATCGTAACACGGTCGCCGGCCAGCGTCTTGATGCGGTTTTTCTTCATCTTGCCGGCGGTGTAGGCGACGATCTCGTGACCGGCATCGAGTTGCACCCGGTAACGAGCGTCGGGGAGGATTTCGGTCACCAGTCCTTCGAACTGGATCAGCTCTTCCTTAGCCATATGTTTCTCCAGATCGAGCGACGGCTAGTGCTTCGGTCGGTTGTTGCGGTTGTGTTGCGGATTCGGCCGGCTCTCGCGATGCAAGAAGGCGACGCCCTGGATGCCTTCGCTATTGCCGGCCTGCGACGGACGCGGCGACTCGCCCCGGCTCGTCTGCGGCGCGCCATTATTACCACCTCGACGGCGGCGGCGGCGAGGGCCTTTTGCACCCGGAGCGGCCTCATTCCCACGGACATTATGTGCGCGAGGCGCAGAACGGCCGCCCCGGTGCGGGTGGGTGGCCTGGGCCGACGCGGCGGCTTCGCGGCCGCCAGAGGAGCTGCCTTGCGTGCGGCGGTCTTCCCGCGGCACGGTAATCCGGATCAGCCGCTCGATGTCGCGCAAATAGCCCATCTCCTCGGCGCCGGCGATCAGCGAGATCGCGACGCCGTCGGCGCCGGCGCGCGCTGTGCGGCCGATGCGGTGCACGTAGGTCTCCGGGATGTTGGGCAGGTCGAAATTCACGACGTGGCTGACGCCGTCGACGTCGATGCCGCGGGCGGCGATATCGGTCGCCACCAGCGTACGGATCTCGCCGGAACGGAACGCCGCCAGCGTGCGCTCGCGGTGGTTCTGCGACTTGTTGCCGTGGATCGCATTGGCCTCGATGCCGGCCTTGGCAAGGCTTTTCACCACCTTGTCGGCGCCGTGCTTGGTGCGGGTGAAGACCAGGGCACGGTTGACCGGTTCCTGCTTCAGCAACTGGGCGAGAACCGTCGGCTTGGCCGCGAAATCGACCTGGATCGCGCGCTGGGCGATGCGATCCACCGTCGAGGCCACCGGCGTCACCGCCACGCGGGCCGGGTCGCGCAGCATCGCCTCGGCGAGCTCGGCGATGTCCTTGGGCATAGTGGCCGAGAAGAACAGCGTCTGGCGCCGGATCGGCAGCTTGGCGACGATTTTCCGGATGTCGTTGATGAAGCCCATGTCGAGCATGCGGTCGGCTTCATCGAGCACCAGGAACTCGACCTGGTTGAGCTTCAGTCCGTTGCTCTGCACGAGGTCGAGCAGGCGGCCGGGGGTGGCGACCAGCACCTCGACCCCCTGCATCAGGGAGCGGACCTGGCGGCCCATCGGCACGCCGCCGATGGCGAGCGTCGAGGACAGCCGGATGTGGCGGCCATAGGTGTTGAAACTGTCGAGGATCTGCCCGGACAGTTCGCGGGTCGGCGAGAGCACCAGCACGCGGCAGCTCTTGGGCTGCGGGCGGACGCGGTTTTCAAGCAGCCGGTGCAGGATCGGCAGCGCGAAGGAGGCGGTCTTGCCGGTACCGGTCTGGGCGATGCCGACGACGTCGCGGCCGGCAAGGGCTAGCGGGATGGTCTGGGCTTGGATGGGGGTCGGCGTGAGATAATTTTCTTCTCGGAGCGCGCGGGCGATGGGATCGGCGAGGCCGAAATCCTGAAAGGAGGTCAAAAGGTGGTTCTTTCCATAAAAGCCGTCGTCGTCCCGGCCCATATCGGCCGGAAGCGCAGGAAGGCATTCGGGGACACCCGCGTGTCTGGGGCGTCAAGCTGGGTTAGCTGAAAGGCGAGCCAGAAGCCGCTTGGGGCAGCTTGAACACGCAGCTCGCGAAGGCACCGCGATGTCGCGGGCATGGCGAGGATATGGACCAGGAACTGGGCGGTTTCAAGATGAGATCGTCGTCTTTGGTGCCCGGAGTTCGCTGAACCATCGCGCAAACTGTCACAAATCGGTGCCGGAAATTTAGCCAAGACTGCGATTTTGCCTACAAAATAGTCTGATTGCTCTTTCGGCAGTCAAGTTGACGGCTCAATGATTGAGCAAACGGCTTCCGTATTTGCCCGGAACCGATGAAATTATCCAGCCGGTTCATCGGCTTACGGGGGCTGCGCACCGTGGCACAGTTCTTGCGATTCCCTTAACCGCAGGCGGCCAAGCGGCCGTTCGCAGCGTTCCACGCCTGCGTCAGGGAGACGACATTTCATGCTTACTCACCTTTCTCACAAAATAACGACGATGACCCGCCGCCGCGCGCTCGCGGCGACGGCCGGCCTGGTTTTGGGCCTGGCTGCGTCCTCGTCCCTCGCGCCCGCGCAAGCGGCCGACGACACCATCAAGGTTGGCATCCTTCACTCGCTGTCAGGCACCATGGCCATCAGCGAAACCACGCTGAAGGACACGATCCTTTTCCTGATCGACGAGCAGAACAAGAAGGGCGGCGTGCTCGGCAAGAAGCTCGAGCCCGTCGTGGTCGACCCCGCCTCGAACTGGCCGCTGTTCGCCGAAAAGGCCCGCGAGCTGATCACCAAGGACAAGGTCGCGGTCGTGTTCGGCTGCTGGACCTCGGTGTCGCGCAAATCCGTGCTCCCGGTGTTCAAGGAGCTGAACAACATTCTGTTCTATCCGGTGCAGTATGAGGGCGAGGAGTCCGAGCGCAACGTGTTCTACACCGGCGCGGCGCCGAACCAGCAGGCGATCCCCGCCGTCGACTATCTGATGAAGGAAGAGAAGGTGAAGCGCTGGGTGCTGGCCGGCACCGACTACGTCTATCCCCGCACCACCAACAAGATCCTGGAAGCCTATCTGAAGTCGAAGGGCGTCGCCCAGGACGACATCATGATCAACTACACGCCGTTCGGTCACTCCGACTGGCAGACGATCGTGGCCGACATCAAGAAGTTCGGCTCGGCCGGCAAGAAGACCGCGGTGGTCTCCACCATCAACGGCGACGCCAACGTTCCGTTCTACAAGGAGCTCGGCAACCAGGGCATCAAGGCGACCGATATCCCGGTGGTCGCGTTCTCGGTCGGCGAGGAAGAGCTCGCCGGCATCGACACCAAGCCGCTGCTCGGCCATCTCGCCGCCTGGAACTACTTCGAGTCGATCAAGACCCCGGCGAACGAGAAGTTCATCAAGGAGTGGCAGGCCTACACCAAGAATCCGAAGCGCGTGACCAACGATCCGATGGAAGCGCACTACATCGGCTTCAACATGTGGGTGAAGGCGGTCGAGAAGGTGAAGTCGACCGATCCGGACAAGGTGATCGATGCGCTTCCCGGCATCGAGGCGCCGAACCTGACCGGCGGCGTGTCGCAGATGCTGCCGAACCACCACATCACCAAGCCGGTGTTCATCGGCGAGATCAAGGGCAACGGCCAGTTCGACGTGGTCTGGAAGACCCCGGGCCTGGTGGCCGGCGACGCCTGGTCGAAGGAGCTCGAGGGCTCCAGGGACCTGATCGGCGATTGGGTCGGCAAGAAGTGCGGCAACTACAACACCAAGACCAACAAGTGCGGCGGCCAGGGCTCCTGACAACAAGGCTCCTGACAACAGGGCTCCTGAGCTCCTGACCTGATCGACGACACAACACAACCATCCAAGAACCTGGAGAAGGCGGTACAGCTCGCCGCCTTCTCCTCACACTCCTGCCGGGGTACTGACGTGTTCGCCAATTGTATTGATCGTTTTCGTGCGCTGTTTCTCTCGATCGTGCTGCTGAGCTGCCTTGCTGTGCCGGCGCTGGCCGGTCCGTTCGAGGATTCGGTCGCCAAATTCGCCAATGACGAGTTCTCCGACACCGAGGCTGCGATCGGTGAGGTCGCCGCGTCGGGCAATGCGCTGGCCTCGCCCATCATCGGCGCGCTGCAGGACGGCCGGCTCTCGGCCGATCCCGACAGCAAGAAGGTCTTCATCACGCGGACCGACGGCAAGATCGTCGACGCCGCCACGGGTGCTGCCGTCGACAAGCTGCCCGACAACGCCGCTGCCGTCCGCCTCAACAACCGCCTGCGCCGCACCGTGGAGGCCGCGCTCGGCGGCCTGACGCTGCTGTCGCCGGATCCGGCCAAACGCCTCGCCGCCGCGCAGTCGGTGTTCAAGAGCCACGAGGAGAATTTGCTGCCGACGGTGGAGACTGCGCTCGCCAAGGAGAGCGTCAAGTCGGTCAAGCAGGCCTTCGCCGAGGCGCGCGCCGCCATCATCCTGTTCAAGTCGGACGCATCCGACAGCGACAAGCTCGACGCCGTCGCCGTGGTCAAGGCGCGCGGCGATCAGGAGGCGCTGGCGCTGCTCACAGGGCTCGGCACCGACCAGCCGCCGCTGGTCGCCAACGCGGCCGCGAGCGCGGTGTCCTCGATCCAGAGCAATCTGGCGATGTGGTCGATGGTGCAGAATGCGTGGTACGGCCTGTCACTCGGCTCGGTGCTGCTGCTCGCCGCGATCGGGCTTGCCATCACCTTCGGCGTGATGGGCGTCATCAACATGGCGCATGGCGAGATGGTGATGCTCGGGGCCTACACCACCTTCGTGGTGCAGGAGGTGATCCGCAGCCGCTATCCTGCGCTGTTCGACTACTCGCTGCTGATTGCGGTGCCGCTCGCCTTCCTGGTCGCCGGCTTGATCGGTGTCGTGATCGAGCGCACCATCATCCGCTTCCTCTACGGCCGCCCGCTGGAGACGCTGCTTGCGACCTGGGGGCTGTCGCTGGTGTTGCAGCAGGCGGTACGCACCGCGTTCGGTCCGACCAACCGCGAGGTCGGCAACCCCTCCTGGATGAGCGGTGCCTTCGAGCTCGGCCAGATCACCATCACTTATAACCGGCTGTGGATCCTCTGCTTCACGCTCGCGGTGTTTGCCATCCTGCTGGCGATGCTGCGCTACACCGCGCTCGGACTCGAGATGCGCGCGGTGACGCAGAACCGCCGCATGGCGGCCTCGATGGGAATCGCCACCTCGCGCGTCGACGCGCTGACCTTCGGCCTCGGCTCGGGGATCGCCGGCATTGCCGGCGTGGCGCTGTCGCAGATCGACAATGTCAGCCCGAATCTCGGCCAGAGCTACATCATCGACAGCTTCATGGTCGTGGTGTTCGGCGGCGTCGGCAATCTCTGGGGCACGCTGGTCGGCGCCTTCACGCTCGGCATCGCCAACAAGTTCCTCGAGCCGATGGCCGGCGCGGTGCTCGGCAAGATCGCGATCCTGGTGCTGATCATCCTGTTCATCCAGAAGCGGCCGCGCGGCCTGTTCGCGCTCAAGGGGCGGGCGGTGGAAGCATGACCTGCTCTGAGCAACCAATGGCTGCCCCGAAGCGCGCTGCAACTCCCTCTCCCGCTTGCGGGGGAGGGTTGGGGTCTGTCTCTTATACACATCTGACGCTGCCGACGACCATGG